>VXRE01000111.1:0-35140 GCA_009838635.1 Acidimicrobiia bacterium
GGTGTCGGGGGTGGTGAGGGACTTGAACACCGACTTGGCCAGGCTCGAGGTCTTCCCGAACGGCATGTTCACCGGCCCCGGCACCGCGTCGTCGGAGTCGCCGTAGTCGACGATGAACCTCTCCCCGTCGATGGTGACCGTCACCGCCATCCGGATGAGATCGTGGGAGATGCCGTCGTCGTCCAGCCAGTCATGGGCCGACCACTGCCCGTCGGGCATGGCCCGCACCGCCTCGGCGGCGGTCTGCGCGCCGTGCTCGATGATGCGGTCGATCGCCGCGTCCACGTTTGCCAGACCGAACTTCCCCCAGATCTGATGCAGGCGGCGTTCCCCCACCCGAAGCGCGGAGATCTGGGCATGGAAGTCCCCGATGATGGTCTCGGGCATCCGGGAGTTGTAGCGCAGGATGGCCATGATCTGCTCATCGACCTCCCCCCGGCGGATCAGTTTCACGCCCGGCATGATCAGGCCCTCCTGGTGCATGGAGGTGGAGTCGAGGACGTAGCCGGGATCCTTGGCGCCCAGGTCCATCCAGTGAGCCCGGACCGCCAGGTAGGCATCGGGACGGTCGCTTCCCTCGCAGAAGACCGGGGCGAACAGCATGGCGTCGGACACGTGGGCCCCGCTCCAGTAGGGATAGTTGATCATCACCACGTCGCCGGGATGGAGGTTCTCGACCCCCACCTTCTCCACGCCCTTGTGGATGGCGTAGTCGTTGGCGCCCAGGAAGGTGAGTATCCCCGTCGACTCCGAGATCAGCCGGCGGTGGCGGTCGTACATCGATATGCCGAAGTCCAGGACCTCGTAGATCACCGGGTTGAAGGCGGTCCGCACCAGCGTGCGCCGCATCTGCTCGGAGGTGGAGTTCAGGTAGTGGCGGATCACCTCCACGGTGGCGCCGTCCAAGTCCGGGGTCCTGCTCATCGGACTACCAGATTCCCGGAGCCGTCAGGAACGGCCCTCTGGTCGCCGTGGATGATGGTGACCGAGGTGGGCTCACGGATGATGGCGGGGCCGTTGATCTCCACCCCCGTCTCCAGCAGGCTCCGCTCGTAGATGGGGAAGGGGCGGCTTTCACGAGTGGCGAAGTCGAAGGCCTGTCGCTCGCCGACGCGGCTCTCCGCTGCGGCCTCATCCGCCGTATGGCTCCCCCCTAGGAGGGCGGACGGTTTCTCCAGGCGACCGATCGCCCTGACCCGGGCGGTGAGGATCTGGACTTCCTCCGTCAGACTGTGCCCGTAGCGCTCAACGTGGCGGCGATGGAACCGGTCTATCACCGAGTCGGTGTCGTCGGCATCCCGCAGCTCGACCGACAGGGTGTGCTCCTGGCCGTTGTAACGCAGGTCCAGGCGTCGCAGCAGCACCCGGTTGCCGGGAGGCACCGATTGGGCGGTGAGCACCTGGTCGGCCTCGGTCTCCAGCTGCGCGAAGACCCCTTCGATCTGGGCCAGGGCCGCGTCGTCGAGCATCGTGAGCACCGTCTGGCCCAGGTCGTACTCCAGGTCCGACATGAGCATCCCCCAAGCGGAGAACACGGCCGGAGCGGCCGGCACCACCGCTTCGGGCAGGTCCATCTCCCTGGCCAGCAGGGGCGCAAGCATCGGTCCCGCCCCCCCGAAGGCAACCAGAGAGAACTCCCGGGGGTCGAGTCCCCTCTCCACCGTGATCTCCCGGATGGCGCCCACGGTGCGGGCCAGCAGCACGTCGAAGACCGAGGCGGCGGCTCGCTCGGTGGACATGCCGAGCGGCTCCGCCAACTTCTCGGTCACGCCCCGGACCGCGGCGGCCTCGTCCAGGCTCATCTCGCCTCCCAGGAACTCGTCCGCCGCCAGGTATCCCAGGCAGAGGGAGGCGTCGGTCACGGTCGGCTCGGTGTTGCCGCGGCCGTAGCAGATCGGTCCCGGGACCGCGCCGGCGCTCCGGGGGCCGACTCTCAGGAGCCCCTTGTCCATCCAGGCGATGGACCCGCCCCCTGCCCCGATGGTGCGGATGTCGAACACCGGGATGCGGATCGGCAGGCTCTCGATCTCGGCTTCGTAGACCTCGGTTGGCGCCCCGTCCACGATGACACAGGCGTCGAGGCTGGTCCCCCCCACGTCGAAGGAGATCAGCGACGAGCGGCCGGTGGCCTCCCCCAGGCTGATCGTCCCGGCGATGCCGCCCGCCGGTCCGGAGAAGACGGTCAGGAGAGGCGACACACGGGCGATCTCCGAGGTCATGGCTCCGCCCGCCGAACGCATGATCAGGAAGGAGCCGTCGAATCCTCCCCGGCGGAGCCGGTCCTCCAGATCGGTGAGGTACCTGCCGAGGATGGGGCGGATGTAGGCGTCGGTCACCGCGGTGGAGGTCCGCTCGTACTCGCGGTACTCCCTCACCAGGTCGACCGAGACGGAGACGGACAGCTCAGGGAAGGCCTTGGTCAGGATGCTCTTGGCCGCCTTCTCGTGCGCGCTGTTGGCGTAGGAGTGGAGGAAGCAGACCGCCACCGACTCCACCCCGCGCCCCGACAGGAGGCGGCCGGCCTCGATCACCGCATCATGGTCGAGTTCCTCCACCACCTTGCCGCGGTGGTCGATGCGTCCCGGAACCCCCACCGTGTGGCGGCGCCTGACCAGCAATTCCGGCCGCCGGTAGCGGAAGTCGTACATGGAGCCGCGGGGCAGGTCGCCGCGGGCGATCTCGAAGATGTCCCGGAACCCGGCGTTGGTGATGATGCCGGTCACCGATCCCCTCCGCTCCAGGATGGCGTTGAGCCCCAGCGTGGTGCCGTGGGTGTACACCGAGGCCTCCTCCAGTGAGGCGCCGGTGGCCCGGGTGGCGGTGATCACGCCGTCCGCCGGAGCGGCGGGGGTGGTGGGGGACTTCCGCACCGTGATCTTCCCGCTCTGCTCGTCGTAGGCGATGGCGTCGACGAAGGTCCCGCCGATGTCCACCGCCAGGCGGTATCTGCGTTCGGTCATGCTCAACTTCGAGAGGAGGCGTTGCGTCAGGCGGCCGGCCGGTCGTCCCGCACTACGCGCCCGGACTGCATGACGAAGGAGATATCTCGCATCGCTGCCACGTCGGCCAGCGGGTTTTCTTCAACGGCGACCAGATCGGCGACCTTACCTTCCTCAACAGTACCGATTTCCTCCTCCATTCCCAAGAGGCGGGCGGCATTGGAGGTGGCGCCGGCGAGGGCCAGTTGCGGGCTCAGCCCGGCTCCCTCCATGAGCCCCATCTCGTGCACCGTCACGGAGGTGTCGTCGATGGGGTCGCCCGGCGGGTAGTCGGTCCCGTTGACCATCGTCACCCCCGCGGCCACGGCTCGGCGGATGCTGGCCAGGTGGGAGGGGTGTACCTCGAGAGACTTCTCGATCTGGAACTCCTCGAACCCCCTCCAGCGCATCCACTCCTGCGAGCTGGTCACGCACAGGGTGGGGGTGAGGAACACGCCCTTCGCCGCCATCCGGCCGGCCGTCTCCTCGTCCAGGTCGTAGGCGTGCTCGAAGGAGCGGATACCGGCGTCGAGCCCCCAGTTGATGGCGAGGGACGAGGCGGCGTGGGCCACCACGTAGGTGTCGCGCTCGGCCGCGGCGTCGACAGTAGCCCGCATCTCGGCCTCGGTCATCTCCGGCTCATCGAACGTCTCGCCCAGGTTGGCGATACCGCCGGTGATGAACACCTTGATGTGGGAACAACCCGCGTCCAGTTCGGCCAGCGCCGCCTCCCGGAATGCGTCCGGTCCTTCGGCGAACACGCTGCCGACGCCTTCCCCATGTCCTCCCGGGGCACCGATCGCCCGGCCGGCGCCGACGATCCTCGGCACGTCAGCCCATCCCGCCCGGGCCGCCTCGGCGAGCAGCAGGTCGGCCCGGTTCAGCTCATGGACGCAGCGGATGGTGGTGACGCCCGCCCGGAGCGCATCCTGGGCTCGCCCGTAGGCCCGGAGCACGGTGAGGCCCGGGTTCTCGCTCTCGTCGGTGTCCGAGAACGGGTACACGACCGACAGGTGGGTGTGCACGGAGATCAGTCCCGGAACGAGGTAGCGCCCACCGAGGCTCATCCGCTCGCCGCCTCCCGGCTGCCTGCTGATGGCGCCGATCCTCCCGTCCGATACCTCGACGCTGACCCCGTCCCGGATCTCCCCGGTGACGACATCCACCACCCGCGTATCGGTCAACCACATCCTCGGCCTCCTGTTCGATTTATTCGTGCAACGGTACGCGCGCCCGGCCGGCCCTGGGCTACCCCGGACGGGTTACCTGGCCGCTTCCTCGCTCGTTCCCAGAAGAGAACGGCGGCGTGATTGAGGAACGGTAGTGCTAGCGGCAAGGCAGCCGGTAGCGTCGGGCTCGATGCGGGTGCTGCTGATCACCAACGACTATCCACCCCGGCCGGGCGGGATCCAGCAGTACCTGTCCAATCTGGTCAGGTACTCCGAGGCCTGCATCCGGGTGCTGGCGCCGGCCCACCCGGAAGCGCCCGAAGAACCCCACGTGGTCCGGTCGCGATGGGCCTTCATGTGGCCCTCCGCCCGCGTGCGAGGCTGGCTCGGCGACAGGATCGGGGAGTTCGAGCCTGACGTCCTGCTGTTCGGCGCGCCCCATCCGCTCGCCCAGCTCGGTCCTCGCCTCAGCCGGACGTTCGGGCTTCCCTACGTGGTGATGGCGCACGGCGCGGAGGTGACTCTGCCGGGTGCCGTACCGGGCCTCCGTCAGCTTCTCGGCCGGACCTTTCGCCGCGCCTCCCTGGTCCTGGCGGTCTCCCGGTACACGGCGCGCCGGGTGGAGCGTTTGGGCGCCGACCGGACCACGGTGCTGGGGGCGGGAGTGGACCTCGACACCTTCAGCCCAGGCGCCTCCACGCCGGGCCGTGACCGGCCCGTGGTCGGGTGCATATCGCGTCTGGTGCCCCGCAAGGGCCATCTGCGGGTGCTGGCGGCCGCCGAGCGGCTCAGCGCCGCCGGTACCCCCGTGTCGGTGCTTCTGGCCGGTCAGGGCCGGCTGGAGGGCCGGCTCCGCAACCGCGCCGCCCGGGCCTCGGTTCCGGTCGAGATCGTCACCGACGCCGCCTGGGAGGAGCTTCCTGATCTCTACCGGTCCTGCGACGTGTTCGTGATGCCGGCCCGATCCCGGTGGCTCGGCTTGGAGGTCGAAGGCCTGGGCATCGTCTACCTGGAGGCCTCAGCCTCCGGGCTCCCGGTTATCGCCGGTACGTCGGGCGGTGCTCCCGAGACCGTGGTGCCCGGAGTGACCGGTTACGTGGCCGTCACCACCAGCCAGATCGTCGAAGGAGTCGGATTGGCCCTCGAGCGGCGTCGGGAGTTGGGGGCGGCGGCCCGCGCCCGCGCCGAGCAGCACTTCTCGTGGGAGTCGGTGGCCGGGCGTCTCGATGCCGCCCTTCGCCGGGCAGTGGACGGCCCCTGATCCAAGTCGCATGCCGCGCCATGATCGAGCCGATGACTACCGTCTACTGCAACCGGAAGGCAGGGGAGGGAAGTGTCGATGCGGGCCATCGTGATATCCGAGGTGGGCGGTCCCGAGATGCTGGAGCTGGTGGAGACCGACGACCCCGTCCCGGGCCCGAACGATGCCGTGGTCGAGGTCGCTGCGGCCGGGTTGAACTTCATCGATACGTATCACCGCAGCGGGCTCTATCCCGTCGAGCTTCCGTTCACTCCCGGTCTCGAAGGCGCCGGTACGGTTGCCTCGGTCGGTCGGGACGTCACCGAGGTGGCGGTGGGAGACCGGGTGGCGTGGGGAACCTCCGCGGGCGCGTACGCGGAACGAGCCAGGGTGCCCGCCGATCAGCTGGTGCCGGTCCCCGACGGCGTGTCGGCGGACCAGGCCGCGGCGGTCTTGCTCCAGGGTCTCACCGCTCATTACCTGGCGGTCGACACCTATCCCCTAGAGCCGGGGTCGGCCTGCCTCATCCATGCGGGCGCCGGCGGGGTCGGGCTACTGCTCACCCAGATCGCCAAGCGGCTCGGCGCCACTGTCTACACCACGGTGGGAACCGAGGCCAAGGCTGAGCTGTCCAGGGCGGCGGGCGCCGACCACGTGATCGTGTACACGCAGGAAGACTTCGCGCGACGCGTGGAGGAGATAGGCGGCGCCAGGCCGCTGGATGTCGTCTATGACGGCGTCGGGAAGGCGACGGTCCCGGCCGGGCTGGGCCTGCTCCGCCCGTTCGGGCTGATGGCGGCGTTCGGCAACGCCTCCGGCGCGGTGGATCCCATCAACCCGCTCGATCTCACCGCCAACGGTTCGATCTTCTTCACCCGGCCGACCCTGTTCCATCATGTAGCCACCCGCCAAGCCCTGCTGGCTCGGTGCGAGGACCTCTTCGCCTGGGTGGAGGATGGGATGGACATCAGGATCGGCGCGCGGTACCCGCTCGAATCGGTCGCCGACGCCCACCGGGCGCTCGAAGGGCGCGCCACCACCGGCAAGGTACTTATCGAGCCATGAGGGGTGGCCGGGGGCGGGCGCGACGGGTAGCGGTCGGCCTGGTGCTGGCCGGACTGGTTGCGGGGTGCTCGACCGCCGCCCCTCCCGCGGTGGCGCCGGATACTCCATCTCCTTCCTCTTCCGAACCGGCAGTTCCATCCACCCGGCCGCCGGAACCCGAGCCGGTTCCGGCCTCCTCTCCGGCTTCCGTTACGACCGCTCCGGCCGTCGCTGAGGCGACCGAAGCGGCGGCGCAACCGCCGGCGCCCGAGCCGGTCGTAGAGGACTTGGAGGTGGTGGTCGAGCCCGAGCCGGTCGCCGAGGCCGCGGCGGTGCGTGCGGAATCCGAGGCCGCCACCGACGTCGAGGCCACGCCCGAGGAATCCGGGCCCGTCACCGAGGCCACGCCCGCGTCCGCGGCGGTGGACGCGACCGAACCCGAGGATCCGGCGCCGGCGCCGACCGGCATGCCCATCGAGTTCCCCCCCGGCGTGAACCTGATCACCATCTCCGGTACGGTCGCTCCGGGTGAGCGCCGGGCATACGTGTTCGATGCGCTGGCCGACGTCCAGTACACGTTCACGCTCGGAGCGCCCGCCGGCGTATGGCTGAACGCCGGGCTGGGCGAGGACGTGGCCGGCCTGCCGGGAGAGCGGCCGAGACGAGCATCTCTCGTCCTTCCGGCGAGCGCGACCCGGCTGCTGGAGGTGGTCTCGACTGCCGAGCAGCCGGCCGACTACGAGATAACCGCCACGGTCCGCTCCCTCGACCTCGGTCCGCCCTCCGGTCCGGTGATCTACCTGACCTTCGACGACGGGCCCCATCCGGTGCACACCGCCGAGGTGCTCGACCTGCTGCGGCGGTACGGGGCACGAGCCACCTTCTTCGTGGTCGGGAGGATGGTCGAGCGCTTCCCTCACCTGTTCAACAGGATCCTGCTCGAGGGCCACACGGTGGCCAACCACACCTGGAACCACGAGAACCTGACCAAGCTGTCCGGCGAGGCCATTGACCGGACTCTCGAGCGGACCCAGGAGATCCTTGGCGCCAACGCCACCACCTGCATGCGCCCTCCCTACGGGGCGCTTGACGACCTCGCCCGGCAGAGAGCCGAGGAGCACGGCCTGGACGTGATCATGTGGAGCGCCAGCGCAAATGACTGGCTCGACCTGACCCCGGACACGATCGCCGGACGGATCGTGGCGGGCGCGGTCGATGGCGGGGTCATCCTCATGCACGACGGGGGCGGCGACCGCTCCCGTACCGTGCAGGGCCTGGACCTGGCCTTACAGCAGGTGTCGGATCAGGGCATGCGCTTCGAGCCCATCTGCACCCGGTAGCTCCAGCCCTCCCAGACCACTAGGTGGCCGCCACCAGCAAGGGGATCCTGACCTCTCGGGGATCCAGGCCGCCGTGATATCCCACCATGCGCCGGTCCATGTGGCCGGGAAGCAGCACCCGGCCGGCGTCGGCCAGGAAGGCGCCGTCCGGCCTCGCCTGCCGGGCCGCATCCTCCGCCGGATCACCGAGCGGCCCCCACCAGGATTCCATCTGCCTCGCCGGGTACCAGGTCGCCGGTACCTCGGCTCCCAGGGCCTCGATCCGATCGGCGGGGCCCTGGACGTAGAGCGAGCGAGGATCGCCGTAAAGCACCAGGTCAGGATGGTGACGCCTCCGGATCCGGTGCTTGCCGGCCTTCTCGATGGTGACCAGCCCGTGATCCGCCGTACCCACCATCCTGACTCGGGGAGGAAGCAGGGCGGAGAGGCGCTCCCATGCGTCGGCGGCCTGCGAGAGGGCATCTGCGTAGGCCTCGCTGCCGAACCCGTGGACGTGGGCCGAGATGTCAACTTCCGGGAAGTAGGCGAACACCAGGCGCCCGGGAACCCGGGCCAGGTCAAGCACCGCCTGGACGAAATCGGACATGCTGTCGACTCCTTCGAAGCGGCAACCCCGGTACAGGACGCGGGTAAGGGGGGTGTCCGAGTAGCCGCGTGGCTGCACGGTGATGGGCTCGATGCCGGCAGCCGCCAGCCGCTCCCACAGGTTGGGGCTCGGAATGGTGTGGCGCCGGACGGGGACGGGGCGGCCGGTGCTGTCCACCCACCGGAGCACATTGACCGGATGGGGGTGGCCTTCCAGCAGCATGAAGTGCCCGATCACGCCATGCCGGCTCGGAGGGAGCCCGCTCGCCACGGTGGCGAGGCTGACCGTGGTGGTGGTCGGGAAGGGGGCGTCCAGCGTTCCCTGCCGGGCCGCCGCCAGGGACCAGGCCCGTGGGTGGCCGAGCTGGTGGTTGCCGAGCCCGTCGATCATCATCAGCACGTAGCTGGCCGCATCGGGGATCCGGTCGGACAGGTGAGGATGGAGCCGATCGAAGGGCGCCGACCCGGTCAGCCGCCATTCCAGCTCGGCGACGAGGTTGGGCAGGGATCCTCCCGAGTAGTCCGGGATCCGGAGCGGGGCGGTCTCGGTCACCCCCGAACGCTAGCGGTTCACCGGTCACCCGGATGACGGCGTGCCGGACCCGGCTCGGTGCCGCATTTCGTCCTAGATGATACGTGGCGTGAATTCATTGCCAACCGGGTTGGTCCCTATACTCGCCAGGGTTCGAGCCGCCGCGACCGTGGTCCCAGCACCGACCGGCTGAGGAGGGGCGGAGCCGGACTCGAACGGCCGGGAACAGGGCGACCAAGGCGACGGGTGGAACGACCGTGAGCGAATACTTCCAGGACTACGTCGCGGTGGCTGCATTCGCCGCATTCGGGGTCCTGCTGGTGGCCCTCACGCTGGGGATCACATACCTGGTGCGGCCCTCCAACCCCACCCGGGAGAAGGTCGCCACATACGAGTGCGGTGTGGACGCGGTCGGGGAGGGCTGGAACCAGACCTTCGTCCGCTACTACATCTTCGGCCTGCTGTTCGTGGTGTTCGACGTGGAGGCGGTCTTCATCTTCCCGTGGGCGGTGGTGTCCGAGGACCTCGGCCTACCGGGGGTGATAGCCATCGTCGTCTTCATCCTGACCCTCCTCGAAGGGCTCCTGTACGCGGTGCGCAAAGGGGTGCTCCGGTGGGAGTAGTCGCCGATCGCTTCGGGGGCCTGAAGCCGGTTTCCTGGTTGCTCAACTGGTCCCGCCGCTACTCGCTCTGGCTGTTCCAGTTCGGCCTTGCCTGCTGCGCCATCGAGATGATGGCCGCCTCCGGGCCACGCTACGACTTCATGCGCTTCGGGATCATCCCCTTGCCCGCCTCGCCGCGGCAGGCGGACCTGATGGTGGTGGCCGGAACCGTGACCGACAAGATGGCCCCGGCCATCAAGCGCCTCTACGAGCAGATGCCCGAGCCCAAGTACGTGATATCGATGGGCTCCTGCTCCAACTGCGGCGGCCCCTACTGGGATTCCTACTCGGTCACCAAGGGAGTGGATCAGATCATTCCGGTGGATGTCTATGTCCCCGGCTGCCCGCCCCGGCCGGAGGCCCTGATGGACGGGATCGTCCTGCTGCAGCAGAAGATCAAGGACGAGGACGTGCGCGACAAGTGGAAGCAGCGTGACCGCCAGCCCGTCTGAGAGCACCGTCTCCGAGGCAGCCGACGCGCTCGAGGAGTTCGCCGACCGGGTGGCCGCAGCGGTGGGCGGCCGGGCCGAGGTGGCCCACGGGACCGTCAAGGTGCGGGTGGCGCCCTCGGCCTGGAAGGAGGCCCTGACCGTTACCTCCGGTGACCTGGGTCTGGTGTTCCTGTCCTGGCTGTCCGCCACCGATTGGACCAACGAGGTGGCGGTAGGGGATGAGCCCGACGAACCGGTGGAGGAGCGCTACGAGCTGCTGTGCGCGGTCTCCGACCTGTCGGACGGCAACCTGGCCATAATCTCGACCGACCTCGACCACGACTCACCATCCATCCCGAGCGTGGCCGATGTCTATCCCGGCGCCAACTGGCACGAGCGGGAGGCCGCCGAGATGTTCGGCATCGATTTTGTGGGCCATCCGGACCTCACCAAGCTCTACCTGCCCGACTCCTTTGAGGGCTACCCGCTCCGCAAGGACTTCCCGTTGCTGAGCCGGGAGGTGAAGCCCTGGCCCGGCAAGGTCGACGTCGAGGACATGCCCGAGAACGGTGGCGGCCCCTCAACCGAGAACCCCGGCGCGTGATGCAAGGTACTTTCGCCCATCACCTGTCGGAGGCGGCCGTCTCGGTCGAGCTGGAGACCGAGGGCATGACCCTCAACATCGGTCCCCAGCATCCTTCCACCCACGGCGTGCTGCGCCTCGTGGCGACGGTCGACGGCGAGCGGGCCACCAACGTCCGCCCGGTCATCGGATACATGCACAGGGGCTACGAGAAGCTGTCGGAGGTTCGCACCTACCCCCAGATCATCACCATCATCAACCGGATCGACTGGGTGTCGGGGTTCGCCAACGAGGTCCCGTTCGTGGTGGCGGCCGAGCGCCTGATGGGTGTCGAGGCCCCGCCCCGTGCGCAGTGGATCAGGCTGGTGCTGACCGAGATGGCGCGGATCTCCTCCCACCTGGTGTTCATGGCCTCCTACCCGCTGGAGCTGGGCGCCGCCACGCCGCTCTTCTTCGCCCTCCGGGAACGGGAGAGGGTGCTGGACCTGCTGGAGTCGGTCACCGGAGGCCGCTTCCACCCCAACTTCAACCGTCTCGGGGGGGTCAAGCCCGTCTACGCGGCCGGCCCGGTCACCAAGAAGGCCGGTATGGACATACCTTCCGGCTTCCTGGCCGAGACCAGGGATGCAATGACGAAGGTGCTCGCCACGTGCGACGAGATCGAGAACCTGGTGGCGGGCAACGAGGTGTTCCTGGCCCGCACCAAGGATGTCGGGATCATGCCCGCCGACATCGCGGCCTCGTACGGGGTCTCGGGGCCCAACCTGCGGGCCTCGGGTGTCGGGTTCGATCTGAGAAAGGTGTCGGACTACCTGCCCTACGGCGACTTCGACTTCGATGTCCCGGTGGGTCGCAACGGTGACTGCTGGGACCGGTGGTGGGTGCGCCTAGAGGAGATCCGCCAATCGTGCCGGATCATCACCCAGGCCATCGACGGCCTGCCGTCGAGCCCGCTCCAGGCCAAGGTACCCCGCATCATCAAGGTCCCGGCCGGCGAGACCTACGTTCGGGCCGAGAACCCGAAGGGGGAGATGGGTTACCACCTGGTGTCCATGGGCGGTCTCGGGCCCTACCGCCTCAAGATCCGCTCCGCCTCGTTCTCCAACCTCTCGATCCTGCCGTGGATCCTGGAGGAGGCCCTGGTGCCCGACTTCATCGCCATCATGGGTTCGCTCGACTTCGTCCTCGGAGACGTCGACCGATGAGCCTGGAGCTGACCTTCTGGTGGCTGCTGGCCATCAAGCTGGCGGTAGCGGCGGCGGTGGTTCCGGTGATCGGTATGGTGATCGGCTATGCGGAGATGAAGCTCTCCGCCCATATGCAGAGCCGGGTGGGCCCGTACTTCGCGGGCGGACGGTTCGGGTGGGCCCAGCTGATCGCCGACGGGGTGAAGTTCATCCAGAAGGAGGACATCATCCCCGAGGAGGCGGACCGTCCCGTCTTCAAGTGGGCGCCCGCCCTGGTGATGCTGGGGACGATGGCGTTGCTGGTGATCGTGCCTGTCCACCCTTCGCCCAGGTACGGGATCGTGCGCGACCTGGAGGTCGGGATCTTCTACGCGCTGGCCATCTCGTCGGTCAGCACCATCGGCGTGCTCATGGCCGGATGGTCATCGGCCAACAAGTACTCGATGATCGGTGGGCTCCGGGCGGCCGGCCAGCTGATCGCCTACGAGCTGCCGCTGGTGCTCGCCACGGTCGGGGTGGTGATCCAGGCCGGAACTATGTCGATGCAAGGCATCGTGTCGGCGCAGGTGGCCCAGGGCTGGCCTTTCCTCCTGACCCAGTTCATCGGCTTCGCGATCTTCATGATCGCCACCCTCGCCGAGCTGACCCGCCTCCCGTTCGACATGCCGATCGCCGAATCGGAGTTGGTGATGGGCTATGTCACCGAGTACTCGGGGTTCCGGTTCCTGTTCTTCTTCCTGGCCGAGTTCGCCAACATGTTCTCGATGTCGGTGATCGCCGCCACGCTGTTCCTGGGTGGCTACGGCTTGTGGGGCATCAATCCCGAGACCCTCTTCTCGCCGATCATCCTGTTCGCCAAGGTCGGGATCCTGATCTTCCTGATGATCTGGCTGAGGTGGACCCTTCCGAGGCTGAGAGAGGACCAGCTCCAGACCCTGGCCTGGAAGTGGTTGATTCCGATTGCGATCGTGAACATCATCGCGACCGCGGTACTGAAGGTGGTGCTATAGATGAAACTCCCCCGGTTGCCCTCCCTCACCAAGGTGCCCAAACTCGGCATGCTGGCCGGTCTGCGCGTCACCTTCACCACCATGCTCCGGACCTGGGCGTTCAACCTGTCCGGCGGGCGAGTGGGCTTGCGGTCCACCGTCAACTACCCCAAGGTCAAGGAGACCCCCGTTCCCCGGGCACGGGGGGTCATAGCCCTCGAGCAGGAAGCCTGCACGGTATGCATGCTGTGCGCCCGGTCCTGCCCCGACTGGTGTATCTACATCGAGGGCCACAAGGAGATCAAGCCACCCTCCCGTCCCGGCGGGAGGCCTCGGGCCCGGGCCACCCTGGACCGCTTCGACATCGACTACGCCCTCTGCATGTACTGCGGTATCTGCGTGGAGGTCTGCCCCTTCGACGCCCTGTTCTGGACTCCCGAGTACGAGTACTCGGAGTACGACATGGGACCGATGATGCACGACATGGATCGTCTCCAGGACTGGATGGAGACGGTGCCCAAGGGCCTGGGGGCACAATCGTGACCGCGGCGCCGGTCCGTGGTCGCCAACCGGCAGGACGGGTCGGATGACCTTCTCCGAGTGGATCGCCGAACCCGTCAACTGGGCATTCCTGGCCATGGCGATCCCCATGGTGATAGCGGCGCTACGGGTCGTGACCAGCCGCAACGTGGTCCACGCCGCCCTGTTCCTGGTCCTGGCCCTGGCCGCCTCGGCCGGGCTGTTCATCCTCCTGTCGGCCGAGTTCGTGGCCTGGGTGCTGGTCCTGGTCTACATCGGTGCGGTGGTGGTGCTCTTCTTGTTCGGCATCATGATCACCCGAGCTCCGATCGGGCGGGAGACCAACCTCAGCCACGACACCCGCTGGCCCGCTGCGGTCGCCGCGCTCGGGGTGTTCGCGGTGACCTTCTGGCTCATCAACGCGGTCGCCACTCAGATGGGCGGCTTCGGCGACCCGCTCCCCGCGGTGGGCCGGGCCACCGCCACCGGGATCCTGGGCGAGGGGTTCATCAACCGCTACCTGATCCCGTTCGAGGCGGTTGGCTTCGTCCTGCTGGCGGCCCTCATCGGCGGGATCACCCTGGCCCGCAAGGATCTCACCCCCGCCGAGGAGGAGGAGGGAGCCCGGGTATGACCCCGATCCGCCGGAGCCCGGCATGGTCCTGACCCAGTTCCTGGTCCTGGGGGCGCTCCTGTTCTCGATCGGGGTGTACGGCCTGCTGTCGCGCCGCAACGCCGTGACGGTCCTGCTGGCGGTCGAGCTCATGCTGGCTGCGGTGAACATCAACCTGATCGCGTTCGAGGCGTTCTGGAACACGGCCGCCGCCCACGGCCAGATCTTCGCCATCTTCGTCATCACCATCGCCGCCGCCGAGGTCGGGATCGGCCTGGCCATCATCCTCCTGGTGTTCCGTAACCGCGCCTCGGGCAACATCGACCAACTGGACCTGATGCGATGGTGAGGGCGGTGGCCTCCGTACCCCTAGTCCTGGCCGCCGGGGAAGGCGGAGCCGGCGACCTGTCGTCCGGCGGTTTCTTCGCAGAGACCGCCTGGATCATGCTGGTGCTGCCCTTCGTCGCCTTCCTGGCCATCATCCTGGTGGGCAAGCGCATGAAGGGCCTCGGCGCCGAGCTGGCCATCGGCGCCATGGGGGTCAACCTGCTGTGGGCCAGCGTGCTGTTCGTCCAGAACATGTTCGAGGGCATCTACCGGGAGGTGAACCTCACTATCGGGGAGTTCGGCACCTTCGCGGGCCGCAGGTTGGCATTCGAGCTTGGGTTCGTGGTGGACGGCCTGTCGATCATGATGTACTGGGTGGTGGCCTTCGTGGGCTTCCTGGTCTTCGTCTACGCCCACGGCTACATGAAGGGCGACATCCGGGTGCCGTGGTTCTTCGCCTCCCTGTCGCTGTTCGCCGGATCGATGCTGGTCCTGGTGGGAGCGCCCAACCTGATCCAGTTGATCATCGGCTGGGAGGGCGTCGGTCTGGCCAGCTACCTGCTGATCGGCCACTATTGGGAGGAGAAGGAGAACAGCGACGCGGCGGTCAAGGCCTTCCTGACCAACAAGGTGGCCGATGTCGGCCTGATCCTCGGCACGATCCTCCTGGTGCCTGCGCTGGGCACGTTCCGCTTCTCGGCGCTCAGCGCGGCGGCCGATGCCCACAGCGAGGCGCTGGGAGGGGTAGCGGTGGCCGGCGCCCTGCTGCTCTTCTTCGGGGCCATGGGCAAGTCGGCCCAGTTCCCGCTGCATGTCTGGCTGCCGGACGCCATGGCCGGCCCCACCCCGGTCTCGGCTCTGATGCACGCCGCCACCATGGTCACCGCCGGCATCTACCTCATGGCCCGGACCTTCCCCCTCTACCACCAGATGGCCACCGAGGCCCGGCCGTGGATGGTGACGATCGCGGTCATCACCCTGTTCGTGCTCGGCTTCCTGGCGCTGGTGGCCGACGACCTGAAGCGGGTGCTGGCCTACTCCACCGTCTCCCAGCTCGGATACATGATGGCGGCGGTGGCGGCCGGCGGGTACACGGCAGGCCTGTTCCACCTGTTCACCCACGCCTTCTTCAAGGCGTTGCTGTTCCTCGGAGCCGGGTCGGTCATCCACGCCGTCCACTCCAACAACATGAGCGACATGGGTGGCCTGCGCAAGGAGATGCCGGTCACCTTCTGGACGTTCGTAGTGGGATCACTGTCGCTGGCCGGCGTGATCCCGCTGGCCGGTTTCTGGTCCAAGGACGAGATCCTGGCCACCCTCGGCCACGAGGGGTATACCGCCTTCATGTGGGTGGCGATCCTGGGGGCGTTCGTCACCGCCTTCTACATGACCCGAGCCGTTGCCCTGACCTTCTTCGGCACCTACAAGGGCCACGGCCATCCCCACGAGTCCCCGCCGGTCATGACCGCCCCGCTGGTGGCCCTCGCGGTTCCCAGCGTCATCGCCGGCCTGCTCAACATCCCCGGGGTGTCATGGGGCCCGATCCGGAACTTCACGGACTGGGTGGGCGCCCGCATCGTCCCGATGGGGGACTACCACCCCAAGGCCATCGAATGGGAGCTGGCCGCCTACGGCCTGATCGCGGCGGTGGCCGGCATAGCCGTCGGATGGAGGCTGTTCGCTCCGGACGCCGAGACCCAGCAGGCGCGGGACCGGCTCCGGATCCCGGTGCTGTACCCGCTCCTCCACAACAAGTACTACATCGACGACCTTTACATGAAGGGCGTGGTCAACCCGGTCAAAGGTCCCCTGGCCCGGGCCGTCGACTGGGTGAACGGCTACGTCATCGACGCGGTCATCAACGGCGCCGGCGCGGTCACCGCCTGGCTGGGAGGGCTGGTCTACGGCCGCCTGGACCAGCAGGGCATCGACCTGTTGCTCAACGCCGCGGCGGGCGGAACGGGTGGTGCCGGCGGGAAGCTGCGGCTCCTCCAGAGCGGCAAGGTGCAGCAATACGCGGGCGCCTTCGTGGTGGGCGCCCTGCTGCTGGTAGTGGCCTTCGTGCTTGTGACCTAGCCGAGCAACTCGAGAGAAAGACAGAGGAAGGACGAGCGACATGGACTGGTTCGAATCCGCGGGGCTCAGCCTCATCGTGTTCCTGCCCGCTGCGGGCGCGCTAGCCCTGTTCGCCGTGCCGAAGGCCCGGGAGGACGCCCAGAAGTGGGTGGCCCTGCTGACCACCGGCCTGACCGCGGTGCTGGCCGTCGCGGTGGCCGCCAACTTCAACTACGGAGGGTCGGAGAAGTTCCAGTTCGAGGTCTCCCAGAGCTGGATCCCGGCCATAGGCGCCCGGTACCACATCGGGGTGGACGGCATCAGCCTGCCGCTCCTGGTCCTCTCCGCGGTGGTGACCGTGCTGGCTGTCATCTACTCGTGGGATCACTGGGAGGAGCCCCGCAACGTCCGGGGCTTCCTCGCCCTCATACTGCTCCTGGCCACCGGCATGAACGGCACGTTCGTGGCGCTCGACCTGGTGCTCTTCTTCATCTTCTTCGAGCTGGTCCTGCTGCCCATGTACTTCATGATCGGCATCTGGGGGGACAGCGCCAAGCGCCGCATCCCGGTGCTGGGCAGGACGGTGACGATGCGGCTCTACGCAGCCATCAAGTTCTTCATCTTCACCCTGTTCGGCTCGGCCTTCATGTTGCTCGGCTTCCTCGCCCTGTACTTCCGGTCCGGCGACTTTCTCGGGGAGAATACGTTCGACATCCCGATCCTGATCGCGCTCGGATCGCAGAACGCGTTCGGGAGCGGCACGTTCGCCTTCCTGGTGTTCGGGGCGATGTTCCTGGGCTTCGCCGTGAAGGTGCCCATGTGGCCCTTCCACACCTGGCTTCCCGACGCCCACACGGCCGCGCCGACGGTCGGCTCGGTGCTCCTGGCGGCGATCCTGCTGAAGCTCGGCTCCTACGCTTTCCTGCGGATCAGCATCCCGATCCTCCCCGACATGGCCCGGGAATGGGCGCCCTTCATCGGCCTGCTGGCGGTGATCGGCATCATCTACGGCTCCCTGGCCTGCCTGGCCCAGACCGACGTGAAGCGCCTGATCGCCTTCTCCTCGGTGGGGCACATGGGCTTCGTCATGCTGGGCATCGCCACCATGACCGATGTGGGCTTCAACGCCTCGCTGATCGGCATGGTCGCCCACGGGCTGATCACCGGCCTGCTCTTCTTCCTGGCCGGCTCGATGCATCACCGTTACCACACCCGCGAGATCGCCCGCATGGGCGGCAACCAGAAGCTCATGCCCTGGATGGGCGGCATCTTCGCCTTCACCGCCATGGCCTCGCTGGGACTGCCCGGCCTGGCCGGGTTCTGGGGCGAGTTCATGTCGCTCCTGGGCGCCTACCGTCCGCTGGCCGGGCTCAGCCTCAGCCAGTTCCAGACCTACATGGTGATCGGTGCCGTCGGGACCGTCCTCACCGCCGGGTACATGCTGTGGATGCTCCAGCGGGTCAACCTCGGCGAGCCCAAGGCCGAGTGGTCCGACCACGAGTTCCATGACGTGGAGCCCACCGAGTGGCTGGCCTGGGCGCCGCTGATCGTGGCCATCGTGGCCATCGGCGTCTACCCGCGGATCGTCTTGGGGGCCACCACCGACGCGGTGGTGAACCTGGCCCGGACCGCCTTCGGAGGCTGATGGATGGACCTCGACTACCACGCGCTCGCGCCTGAACTGGTCGTAGCCGCCACCATCCTGGTGGTGCTGGGGCTGGATGTGGCGCTGCCGCGTCCCCGCAAGTACTGGACCGCCTTCGCCGGGGTGCTGGGCCTGGCGCTGGCGGCGGTGCCGCTCCTGACGCTGGCGTTCGGCGACGGTCCGGAGACCAGGTCGATGCTGGGCGGGGCGTACGTGGTGGACGGCTTCGCTCTGGTCCTCAAGGCGGTGTTCATCGTGGGGGGCTACCTGGTGCTGCTGATGTCGGTGTCCTACATCGAGAGCGATCGCTACTACCAGGGCGAGTACTACCTGCTGATGCTCACCTCGATCCTGGGCTCGCTGGTGATGGCGTCGTCCCGGGACCTGATCACCCTGTTCGTGGGCCTCGAGCTGGTCACCGGGCCCCTGTTCCTACTGGCCGGATGGCGAAAGGGCGACGCCAAATCCAACGAGGCTTCACTGAAGTTCTTCATCCTCGGGGTGCTGTCCACCGCCATCCTGCTGTACGGCATGTCGTTCCTCTACGGACTGACCGGCTCGGTCACCTACGAGGGCATCCGGGAGGCCGGGGCCGACCTGTTAGACAGCGGGGCCTTCCGGCTGGCCGTGCTCTTCACCCTGGTGGGCTTCGGCTTCAAGGTGACGGCGGTGCCCTTCCATTTCTGGGCGCCGGATACGTACGAGGGCGCTCCCACGCCCGTTACGGCCTACCTGTCCGTGGGATCGAAGGCGGCCGGCTTCGTCGGGCTGTTGCTGCTCTGCTACAAGGCGCTGCCGTCGGTGACCGAGATATGGGGTCCGGCGCTTTGGGTGCTCGCGGCGCTGTCGATGACGCTGGGCAACCTGACCGCGCTGCGCCAGGACAACGTGGTGCGCATGCTGGCCTACTCCTCGATCGCCCAGGGAGGCTTCATCCTGGTGCCGTTCGCGGCCGCGGCGGTGAGCAGCGATCCGGCGGTGATCCAGGAGGCGGCGTCGGCGACCATCGTCTACGTCATCATCTACGCCTTCATGAACCTGGGGGCCTTCGGGGTGGTGATCGCGGGCGCCCGCCGGACCGGCAGCACCATGATCGACGACTGGGCCGGGATGTGGCGTTACGCTCCCCGCCTCGCCGTGCTGGGCGCCATGTTCTTCTTCTCGCTGGCCGGTATCCCGCCCCTGGCCGGTTGGTACGCCAAGTTCGCCATGTTCCTCGCCATCCTGCGCCCCGGCAACGCCTGGGCCACCGCCCTGGCGGTGATCGCGGCCGTCAACGCGGTGATCGCCCTGGTCTACTACGCCCGCATCGGCAAGACCATGTGGATGGATCACGTGCCCGAAGGGACCGACACGGCCGCACGCCCGGTGAGCGGCTCCCTGGCCCTGGCCCTGGGCATCTCGGCGATCTTCGTGGTGGTGGCCGGCATCCTCCCGTTCGAGTTCGCCGGAGTCTTCGCCGACCTGGCCAAGGTGGTGACCACCGGCATCTGATGTACACGCTTCAAACTCCTCCCGTTGCCAGTGATGGGCTGACATGACCGTCGAGGGCATCTTGGTGGTGGTGATTCTCGTCGGGATCGTGGCGCTGTTCATCTCCGAGAAGTACCCCCTGGACATCGTGGCCATGCTGGGCCTGGGAGTGCTGCTGGTCCTCGGCCTGGTGACGCTCCAGGAGGGGTTCTCCGGCTTCAGCAACCCGGCGACCCTGACCGTGGCCTGCATGTTCGTCCTGGGCGCCGGGGTGCAGAAGACGGGCGCAACCGCAGCGGTGGGACGGCTCATGGTGCGGTTCAGCCGGAACCACTACACGGCTCTGGTGGTCATCATGGTGACGATCACCATCATGTCGGCCTTCGTGAACAACACGGCTGCGGTGGCGGTGTTCATACCCCTGGTGACCCTCCTCGCCAACCGCCGGCGGCTGTCGGCGTCCAAGCTCCTGATACCCCTCTCCTACGCCTCCCAGTTCGGCGGGGTGTGCACCTTGATCGGCACCTCCACCAATCTCCTGGTCAGCTCGATCTCCGAGCAGGCCGGATACGGGTCGTTCAGGATGTTCGAGTTCACCCGGATGGGGCTCATCCTCTTCGTGGCGGGAGTTGCCTACTTCCTGATCTTCGGACGGTGGCTATTGCCCGACCGCCAGGTGAAGGAGCTGGCGGCCGCGTATCACCTGGGCGAGTACGTGACAGAGCTAAGGGTCCGGCACAATTCCCCGCTCGTGGGCCGCTCGGTGCTCGACAGCAAGCTGGGTGAGGACCACGACATAACGGTCCTGCGGGTCCTCGATGCGGGCGAGGAAGGATGGGCCCCCCTTCGCCGGGTCATCCAGCCCGAGGACGTGCTGCTCGTGCACTGTTCCCTGCCGGACCTGATCCGCCTCCGCGGCACGATGGGGCTGCGGATAGACGCCGACTTCACGTTGCGCGACGAGACCCTCCAGACCGAGGACCTGCGCCTCGTCCAAGTCCTGGTGGCGCCTGATTCGGAGCTGATAGGGCGCACGCTCAAGGACCTGGACTTCCGGAACCGTTACAGGGCGCTGGTGCTGGCCATGCAGCGCAAGGGCGAGACCATCAACGACAAGCTCAGATCGATCAAGCTCGACGTGGGCGACTCCTTGCTGGTACAGGCGCAGGAAGCGGCGATACGGGACATGCGCGACAGCAGCGACTTCATCGTCCTCAACGAGGTGCCCGGCTCGGTGCTGCGTCGTAAGGCCCCGCTGGCCATCGGGATACTGGTGGCGGTCGTGGGTCTGGCCGCCTTCGATGTCCTGCCGATCCTGGCCGCCGCCCTGCTCGGCTGCGTCGCCCTGGTGATGACCCGCATTCTCCGCCCGGAGGAGGTCTACCACGCCATCAACTGGCAGGTCATCTTCCTTCTGGCCGGGGTGCTCCCCTTGGGAATCGCCATGAACACCAGCGGAGCCGCCGGCGTCATGGCCGAGTTCGCAGTCGGATTGGTGGGGGACATGGGGCCAGTGGCGGTTCTGGCGGCCATCTACCTGCTGGCTGCCCTCATGACCGAGACGATGAGCAACGCCGCGGCGGCGGTGCTACTCGCTCCGATCGCCATCTCCACCGCAGAGCAGATCGGAGTGGATCCCCAGCCGTTGCTGATGGCCATCACGTTTGCCGCCTCCACCGGTTTCTCCACGCCGGTCGGCTACCAGACCAACACCATGATCTACAACCCCGGGGGGTACAAGTACACCGACTTCCTGCGCGCCGGGATGCCGCTCAACATTCTCTTCTGGATCCTGTCCGTCATCTTCATCCCTCGCCTGTGGGCGTTCTGAGTGGACCGCCGAGTGAGGGTGGTAGGAATCTACAACGCGGACGGCGGGCTGTCGGGTGAGTTGCGCTACGCCCTGGACAAGGTCACGGGCCGGAGTGACTGCGGTCTGTGCGACCTGACCCACGGTTGGAACCCCCTCGGCAAGCGGTCGTGGAGCGAGGCCTGCCGGGCGAGCGCCGTGCCGATCGAGCTGATCCACCGGGACATGGCGACCGAGTCGCAGCTGGCCGCGGCCGGGTCCCTACCGGCCGTGCTGGTGGGGGATGAGGGAACCTGGCGCGTCGCCGCGGACAGGGAGTTGATCACCTCCCTGCGCAAGGATCCGGCCGGGTTCCTGGAGCACCTCGAGAGACAGTTCCGCGGCGATACGGGCTAGCAGGGTCCGGATCCCGCCCTACCCGAGGATGGTCACGGGTTGACCGCCAGCACTTCGGCGTGGAGGAATGCCCAGAAGGCGTCCGGTCGGCCGGTCCAGCGCCGGAAGGCGGCGGAGATCTCGACCGGTTCGGCGCGCGTCGCCAACCCGTTCCTGGTTGCGTGTTCGGCGAAGTCGCTCTCGATGATCCGCACCTCCCAGAGACCGCCCCAGGCGATGCGCTCATCAGGCGTGGCGTAGGTCGTGGTCCGCGTCGTGACGACGGGATCGGCGAACCCGGCCCTCATGACCCAGGACAGCAGGAAGCGCCCGGCGTCGGCCTCGCCCCCGTTGGCCGAGGTCACCTGGTGATACAGCTCGCGCCACCGTGTAAGAGCCGGATCTATGGGGGAATGGACCATCGTCCCGTAGTCGGCCTCGCGTACCGCAAGCAGGCCTCCGGGCTTGAGGACCCGCCGGGCCTCTCGCAGGGCCCGGACGGGTTCGGCCAGATGCTGGAGCAGCTGGTGGGAGTAGACCACGTCGAAGTAGCCGTCCCCCCAGGGAAGGTCATAGGCCGAACCGAGCCGGAAGGTGGCGTTGTCGATCCCTTGGTCCGTCACCAGGCTGCGACCCGCCTCCACCATCTCCTCGGAGGCGTCCAAGCCGATCACGCTCCCTGCCCGTCGAGCCAGCCCGGCGGTTATCGTCCCCGGCCCCGAACCCATATCGAGCACCACTGTCCCGGCACGCAGGTGAGGTAGCAGGAAAGCGGCGCACTCCTCCGCCGTGCGCTGCGCAAAGGTGCTGACGATGGCCTCGTGGTACCCGTGGGTATAGAGCTCGTGGTCGGGCCGCTTGATCGTTGTCTCCCCGGTCAACCCTCGTCCAGAGGCTACAGATCACCCCTAGGACTGCGACCCAGGCGTCTTCCCGACAAGAGCGAGGACTACGAACTTGTGGCCGAGGCCGCTTTGCTGTCGAGGAAGTCGACAACCTCTTTCAGCGTCCTGAGCGAGACACACTCCTCAACGGTGAACTCGACGTTGAACTCCCGGGAGACGAGCTTGGCCAGAGCAATGATGTCCATCGACGATACGCCGGCGTTCACAAGGCTGACTTTCAGGTCACTCGGAATGTCAAGGGCTTGGCCGTCCACCTCGATGTTGCTGTTGACGAGATTTATAAGCCGTGCTTCGGTATTACCCATTGATAATGACCTTCCCAGGCGGGTTGCGATTGGTCGGGATGACCGTAGCCGTGTGGTATATCCGTGTCAATGGGCAGGGAGATCCTGTCAGATCCTGCGGCCTGCTCAGGAGAGTTCAAGTGCTCGCCGCGCAGAACGACGCAAGCCCTCCGGCCCGTTGAACGCGGCCGGCGGGATCAGGGGCCTTGGTCGTGTGCCGGACGGTCTATCCGTCAGGGGTGTCGAGGTCTCCCGGTCAGCGGGCGGGCGGGGCGTAGATCAGCCCGCCCTCGGCCCACCTGGCGTTGATCGAACCGGCTCGGGTGATACCCAGAGGGCCGAGGTTCCGCACATGGATCTCGTCATAGTTGCCGACCTGGCGGATGGCCTGCGCGAAGGCGTCGGCCGGAAGACCCATCTTGGTCTGCAGCTCGTCCTCGCCCACGCCGAGAAGTCGGCCCGCCTCCGGATCGGGAGGGTTGGACACCATCTCGTCGACGTTGGCGGAGGTGATGCCCTTCTCGTCGGCGATCACCAGCGCGTAGACCGTCCAGTTGATGATGTCCGCCCACTGGCTGTCGTTCTGGCGGTACATGGGACCGAGAGGTTCCTTCGAGATCGGGGATCTCGGAAAGATGATCCATTCGCCCTCGCTGATCTCCCCGTTCGCCATGGCCGAGAACCGCTCGCCGAACAGGCGTGACCCGTCCGAGGTGATGAGATCGCAAGAACCTCCGCGGAACAGCTCCATCGCCTCAGGGGTGCCTTCAGTGGTCACCAGTTCGATCTCGGCGCCGGCGACCCGGGCGCCTTCGGTGATGTTCTTCTCGGTGGTGGTACCGGCGTTGGCGCAGACCCGGGCCCCGTCCACGTCGGCCACCCCGGAGGCTTCGCTGAACCCGAGCCCGGCCTTGCCCATGATCAACTGACCGTCGTAGAAGGTGGTGGGACCGAAGTCTCCGCCGAGTTCGGTGTCCCGGCTCTGCGTCCAGGTGGTGGTACGGAAGAGCACGTCGACCCCGCCGGTGGCCAGCACGGTAAACCGCTCGGCGGAGGTGGTGCCCACGAACTCCACGGCGCCGGCGTCACCGAATATCGCGGCGGCTACTGCACGGCAGAAGTCGGCGTCAAAGCCGTTGTACGAACCGTCCTCCTGGGGCTCGGCGAAACCGATCGCGCTGTCGCCAACCCCGCAACGCAACGCGCCGCGGTTCTGAACCCGGGCCAGGGTGCCTCCGGTGGGCGGTGTTGCCACGGTCACCTCCGCGACCGCTGTCGTCACCTCGGTGGCGGACGTGGCGGCGGTCTCCGCCGGTGTCGTGGTTGCTTCGTCGCCTGTGCAAGCGACGAGCGTCAGGGCCAGCACACCAAGCAGCGCAAGGACTCGCTTCATCGACATGTGGGAACCGGCTCCTTCGTGAACACCGAGGCCTTCGTCACAACGCTGGTCCTTCCGAACGGGAGCGCGCGTGTCAAGGCTAACCAGGCCCCCGAGGCTCGCCGAGAAGAAGGTTCGCTGGCTATCTTGGAATCGTGACACCGGAGAGGACCTGCGAGCCATGAGCCTGCCCATCGCTGACGGACTGCTGGTGGTGGTCAAGGACGACTGCGAGACCTGCCATCTGGTAGTGCCCGTGCTGGCTGAACTCGCCGGGCGCGAGGACGGCGTGGCGGTCGTCTCCCAGGATCGGGCCGGCTTCCCCGAAGGCCTCGATGCCATCCACGACCGGGAGCTGGACATCTCGTGGCGTCTCGGCACCGAGACGACTCCCACCGTCTACCGGATGGAGGAGGGCGCGGTGGCCGACGAACAGGCCGGGTGGTACCGCACCGGATGGGAGCGGGTGACCGGAGTGACCGGTCTGGGAGCCGGACTTCCGGAGCAGCGGCCCGGATGTGGCTCGGACACCATGCTGCCCGACACCTACCAGAGGCTTCTGCGGCGCCATTCGCCCTATCCCATGTCCTCCCAGCGGGTTGAACTGGCGGCAGCCGAGGATCCCGTGGAGGCTGCCTTCGCTCGGGGATGGACGGACGGCCTTCCCGTTGTTCCTCCGACCGAGGAGCGGGTGGCGCGGATGCTGGAGGGCACCGATCTTCCTCCCGGTCAGGTGTTATGCACCCTCCCGCCCGATCTCGCCGAGTGCTCCGTGGAGAAGGTGGCGATCAACGCGGTGATGGCCGGCTGCCGACCCGAATACCTTCCGGTGGTGCTGGCCGCGGTGGAGGCGGCGGCGGGGCGCGGTTTCAACATCCACGGGGTGTCGGCCACCACCTACTTCTCCGGGCCGGTGCTGATCGTCAACGGGCCGGTGCGGAGTCGGATCGGGATGAACTCGGGGGTCAACGTGCTCGGCCAGGGCAACCGGGCCAACCTGACCATCGGGCGGGCTCTCAACCTGGTGGTCCGCAACGTCGGCGGCGCCCGTCCCGGAGGCGTCGATCAGGCGACCTTCGGCAGCCCGAGCAAGCTCTCGTTCTGCTTCCCGGAGGATGAGGAGGGTTCCCCGTGGGAGTCCCTGGCCGTCCAGCGGGGCTTCGGGCCCGAGGAGTCCACGGTGACTCTCTTCGCCGCGCACGGACCGATCGAAGTGGTAGACCAGAAGTCGCGCACTCCCGAGTCGCTCGCCAGGACGCTGGCGCTGCAGCTGCGGATGGTCGCGCACCCGAAGCTGGCGGGAATGTCCGAGGCGGTAGTGGTCGTGTCCCCCGAGCATGCCCGGCTGTTCCGGGAGGCGGGATGGACGAAGGCCCGGCTGCGCGAGGAGATCCACTCGCTGCTCACGCTTCCGGCCTCGGAGATGGTGGCCGGAGCGGGCGGGACGGCCGAAGGCATGCCGCCCTGGCTGGCGGACCAGCGGCAGGAGTTGACGAAGTTCAGCCCTGAGGGTCTGTGGTTCGTCCATGCGGGCGGGGGCGCCGGAGGATTCTCGGCGATAATCTCGGGCTGGGTCGGTGGCAGGGCCGGCTCGGAGATGACCACCGTGGCGATCGATTGTTAGGGGTGACCGATGACGACTTTGTTGGATCCGACCAGCGAGAGAACCACGGGGGAGCGGCCCATCAGCGCTCGCTCCGCCAACCTCGCCGATGGCACGGTCGGCTTGCTCGATATCTCCAAGCCTCGGGGTGACGTGTTCATCAGGCGGCTGGACGAGTTGCTGACCGAGATGGGGGTGGCGGTGCGCCATTACCGCAAGCCCACCTTCTCGAAGCCGGCGCCGCTCGACCTGCGCCGCCAGATCGCGGCCGAATGCGGGGCGGTGATCGAAGCCCTGGCCGACTGAGGCTCCTGCGCGTCGTGCAGTGTGCATGACATAGTCGATCTGGAAGACCTGGGCGTGCCGGGCGTGTTCGTGGCCTCTGACCGCTTCGCGCAGGCGGCCGACGCACAGGGCAAGGCCCTTGGCATGCACCCCCGCCGAGTGCTCACCGACCATCCGATCCAGCAGCGCACCGACGAGGAGATGCGGGCTCTTGCCGAAGCGGCCTTTCCCGCCATCCTCGACGCGCTGACGGCCGGGCAACGCTAGTAGCCCCGGAGCACCCGCAAAGGGATCAGGTGCCCGTACTGGTCATCAACTGCGGCAGCTCGTCGATCAAGTACAAGCTGTACGGGCCGGGGGCGGAGAACCTGCTCGCGGGCGGGATCATCGACGGTATCGGAGGGGAACAGCCGAGACACCTCCACGCCGCAAGCGATCAGGAGTTCGAAGCAGAGATAGAGGTCCGGGACTACCGGCAGGGGGTGGCCGCGATCATCAAGGCCCTGGCCGGGTGGGGATCCCCACCGCCGATCGGCGACCCGTCCGAGATAGTCGGTGTGGGACACCGGGTCGTGCACGGAGGCGACCGTTTCTCCGAGTCCGTGGTGATCGACAGCGCGGTCATCGAGGAGGTCGAGTCCCTGGGCGCATTGGCCCCGCTTCACAACCCCGCCAACCTGGCGGGTATCCGGGCCGCCCGCGAGCACCTGCCGGGAGCCCTGGGGGTGGCGGTGTTCGACACCGCCTTCTTCTCCACGCTTCCCCCGCACGCATACCGGTACGCGGTCCCCGAGCGCTGGTGGCGGGACTTCGGGGTGAGGCGGTACGGGTTCCACGGCATCAGCCACCGGTACCTGGCGGAGCGAGCCGCCCGGTTGCTGGAGAACCCCCGGCCCAACCTGGTGACCCTCCATCTCGGCGCCGGCGCCTCGGCATGCGCGATCCGGGACGGGAAGGCGGTGGACACCTCCATGGGCATGACGCCACTGGAGGGGCTGGTGATGGGCACTCGGAGCGGCGACATCGATCCGGCGGTGGTGTTCCACCTACTGGAGACGGGGTTGCCTGCCTCCGAAGTCCGGCGAGGTCTGCAGATGGAGGGGGGCTTGCTCGGCCTGAGCGGGATATCGTCCGACTTTCGCCGGGTTGCCGACCGCGCCCGTGCCGGCGATCGAGCCGCCGCCTTGGCGGTGGAGACCTTCGCCCACCGGGTCCGCCGCTATCTGGGCGCCTTCCTGGTACAGGTCGCGCCATGCGACGGGGTGGTCTTCTCCGGCGGCATCGGGGAGAACAGCGATGAGGCCCGGCACCTCATCCTGAGTGGTCTGGAGACGCTGGGCCTGGTCGTGGATCCCGCCCGCAACTGCGGCGAGGGGGAGAGGCGTATCTCCGCCGACACCGGCTCCGTCGACATATGGGTGATCCCCACCGACGAGGAGTCCCTGATAGCCCGGGACACCTCCCGCCTCCTCAACGATCGCGTGTCCTGAGAGGGGTCACACGGAGCATCGTCAGCTCTCGGAGACTGCCTCCAAGCCGTGCGTGCGGGCCCACGCGTCGAACTCCCCGAGAAGCGACCGGCGCAGGGCGGGCTCGCACAGGGCGACCGTGAAGGCGTTGCGAGCGATCCGGGCCAGGTCCTCCGCTCCGTAGCCGAATCCGGTGGACAACAGGCGGTATTCGTCGTTCAGGGTGTTCCCGAACATGGGCGGATCGTCGCTGTTGAGCGTGATCATCAAGCCCATCCCGTCGAGGTGCGGGAAGGGGTGGAGGGCGAGACGATCGCAGACACGGGTTCTCAGGTTGCTGGTGGGACACACCTCGAGAGGTATGGCGCGGTCCGCCAACATGGCGAGGAGGTGGGGGTCCCTGATCACCCCGATGCCGTGACCGATGCGATCCGCGCCGAGTGCTTCGATCGATCCGCGAACGTGACCGGGAGCCCAGGGCGCCAGCGACTCTCCGGCGTGGGGGACCCTCCCGAGGCCCTGCCGTCCGGCGTCGCGGAAGGCATGCGCGAAGGGTTCCGGCGGCCGCCCCTCCTCGTTGCCTCCGATTCCCAGCGCCACCACACCGTTCTCCTGGCCCTGGAGTGCGTAACGGAGCGTGGTGTCGGCCGGATGGGGGTCGTAGACGCCTCCCGGGCCGGAGAAACAGAAGTTCCGGGCGATGTCGAACACCCACCTCATCTCGACGCCGAAGTCCGCCTTGGCGCTGCTCCGCCCCTCCTCCAGGCCGGTGAGGATCGCGTCGATTGTCAGTCCCTTGTCGAAGATGTGCGTGTGGTTGTAGGGGGAGACTGTCAGCTCGCTGTAGCGGATGTTCTGTTCCGCCATCGCGGCGCCCGCCTGGTAGGCGACCAGCGCGAAGTCATCGGGCGTCCTGATCAGGTTCTGGACGGCCGTGATCACCCGGATGAAGTCCGCGAAGTCCGTGAACTCGAACCAGTCGGCGAGCCGGGCCGGATCGGTGGTGGGCAGGGTGTGGACGAGGTCGTGGCGCCGGGCCAACTCGACAGCCGTAGCCGGTTGGACGGACCCCTCGAGGTGGATGTGCAGCTCGGCCTTGGGCATCCCCGCGATCAAGCGGCCCAGGTCGGGGGAGGCCGATCGTTCGCTCAACCTCACGCCCGCCTAGGGAGCGGAAAGCTCGGTGTCGTGCCTGACGATCGCCGCCAGCGCGATCGCGATGGCGTTCTCCCAGGCCGCCACGAGACGCTGGTTGCCGTGTTCCCCCCGGTCGTAGTCGAAGTCGGCCTCCACCAGGCTCCCGGAAACGCCGCACACCATCGCCGCATGCACCCCGCGGAGCTGCGCCACCGTCAGGATGGCGGAGCTCTCCATCTCGATGTTCAGCAGACCGAGCCTCGCATGGCGCTCGATCCACTCGGGCGTCTCCGCGTAGAAGGCGTCGTCGCAGGCGCCGAGGCCGATGTGCAACCCGAAACCCGCCTCCCGCCGCCGCTCTTGCGCCGCCCCGATGAGGGCGTGAACCAGGAAGTGGTCGGCTATCGCCGGGTAGGTGTCCGGCACGTAGGCCCGAGAGGTGCCGTCGTTGCGGAGCACCCCGGTGTTGATGACGATGTCTCCCGTCCTGATTCCGGGCTGGATGCCCGCGGTGCTGCCCACCCTGATCAGGTGGGTGGCACCGGCGTTCACCAGCTCTTCGGCGGCGATGGAGGCGGACGGGCACCCGACACCGGTGGACATGGCGCTGACCTCGATGCCCCGGTACCTGCCGGTGATCGTCCGGAACTCCCGGCTGTCCGCCACCGGTTCGACATCGTCGAGATGGGTCGCGATCCGATCGACCCGGGCCGGATCCCCCGGTAGGAGCACGTAGCGGCCCACGTCCCCACGGCGGATGCGGGTGGCGTACTGCCGCGCGTCCTTGTCGATAGCCGACTTGTCGAAGGTGCCCATGACGTGTCCATTCGGAGGGTCGTGGTCGCCGACCAAGGCTAGTGAGAGACCGAGGCTGCCGTTCCACAGTGTTCGCGTGCTGTTGACAGCCGCGCTCGAATGCGGAGTCCACTCTGAGTCAATCCTGACCGCAGGCGATTGCCTGCCGGCCCTCGGCTTCTCGCCTCGTAGAATCCCAGGTCATGACCACACCGGACTCGGACAGCGACGCCTCGAGCCTGACGCTGACGCACTGGGGCGCCTACGAGGTCGAAGCCTCGGGCGGCGCCATCCAGGCGGTGCGGCCCTTCCGCCACGATCCCGATCCGTCTCCCATCGGGGACTCCCTGGCCGACATCGGGCGATGCCGGGTCGGCATGCCGTCGGTCAGGGAGAGCTGGTTGGAGGCCGGCCCCGGAGCCGCTACCCACCGCCGCGGCAGGGAGCGGTTCGTGGAGGTCGGCTGGGATCAGGCTCTCGACCTGGTGGCCGCCGAGCTCGAACGGGTGCGGAGCGAGCACGGCAACCAGGCCATCTACGCGGGTTCCTACGGCTGGGCCAGCGCCGGGCGCTTCCACCATGCGCAGAGCCAGCTTCACCGCTTCATGAACTCGATCGGCGGCTACACCGGCTCGGTCAACACATACAGCCTTGCGGCGGCCGAGGTCATCCTTCCCCACGTGGTCGGGACCCGGTGGTGGGCTTTAGAGAAGGTCCACACCTCGTGGGACGTGATCGCCGCCGAGACCGACCTGATGGTGGCGTTCGGGGGCATACCGGTGAAGAACAGCCAGGTGGACTACGGCGGTGTGGGTCGCCATGAGGTGAGCGGCTGGTTGCGGAGGTGTGCCGAGCGGGGCGCCCGCTTCGTGAACGTGTCGCCCATCGATGACGATGTCGTGGACTACGTGGACCCGGAGTGGATCCCGATCCGGCCGGGCACCGACGTCGCCCTGATGCTGGCTCTCATCCATACCCTGATCGAGGACGGCTCCTACGATCGCGACTTCGTCGGGCGGTACTGCGTGGGTTGGGAGGCACTGGCCGCCTACATCACCGGCGACACCGACGGGGTTTCCAAGGATCCGGAATGGGCCGGACCGATCACCACCGTCCCGCCCGAGCGGATCAGGTCGCTGGCCGGCGCGTTGGTAACGGGGCGCACCATGATCAACGCCAGCTGGTCCTTGCAACGGGCTCACCATGGCGAGCACGCCATCTGGGCGGCCGTCGCCCTCGCCGCCGCCATCGGGCAGATCGGCCTTCCCGGAGGCGGTTTCGGCATCGGGTACGGGGCGGTGGCGGCCCTCGGAAACGGGTTCGACAAGGCGTGGCTGCCCCGTCTGAAGCCGGGGCGGCCGGTCATCGACTCCTACATCCCGGTAGCAAGGATCGCCGACATGCTGGCCGGGCCGGGCGAGGAGTACGAGTACGACGGCGCAACCCGCACCTACCCGGACATCCGCCTGGTCTACTGGGCGGGCGGCAACCCCTTCCACCATCACCAGGACCTCAACCGCCTGCGCGGGGCCTGGCAGCGTCCCGAGACGGTGATCGTTCATGAGCCCTTCTGGACGGCCACCGCCAGGCACGCCGACATCGTGCTGCCCACCACCACCGCCCTGGAGAGAAACGACATCGGCGGAAAGCCCAGCGATCCGTACTTCTTCGCCATGAAGAAGGCCATCGAGCCGGTGGGCGGCGCCAGGGACGACCATGACATTCTCGGCGCCCTGGCCGCCCGCCTCGGCACGGGAGATACCTTCTCGGAAGGTCGCACTGCCGACGGTTGGGTTCGGTTCATGTACGAGCAGTACCGGCGGAGCGAACCGGGGAGCCCCGCCTTCGAGGAGTTCTGGCAGGCCGGGTTCATCGACCGCGGGCTGGGGGGCGGGGAGCCGAAGCGGGTGATGCTGGAGGAGTTCCGAGAGGACCCCGACCGGTATCCGCTCCGTACCCCGTCGGGCCGGATCGAGCTCTACTCCGAGCGCATCGCCGGTTTCGGATATGACGACTGCCCGCCGCATCCGGCCTGGATGCCTCCGGGCGAATGGCTGGGCGAAGCGATCGGCGAGGCCGACCTGCACCTGATCTCCAACCAGCCCTCCACCCGGCTCCACAGCCAGCTGGACCACGGGTCGAACAGCCGTGGCGCGAAGGTCGCCGGTCTCGAACGGCTACGGATGCATCCCGATGACGCCGCCCGGCGGGGTATCGAGGACGGCGACGTGGTCCGCGTCTTCAACGACCGGGGCGCCTGCCTGGCCGGGGTGACGATCACCGACCGGATCCGGCGCAGGGTGGTCCAGCTGGCCACGGGGGCCTGGTACTCGCCGGGCGTCGGGCCCGACCTGGATGGCACCTGCCTGCACGGCAATCCCAACGTACTCACCGCCGATGTCGGAAGCTCGAGCCTGGCGCAGGGGCCCACCGCCCAGACCTGCCTGGTCCGGGTGGAACTATGGCCGGGAGCGCCTCCGGCCCACCACGCCTTCGACCCACCTGAGATCGTCGCCCTGGGAGAGCGGTAGATCGAGCAGACCGGGGAGAAGAGCGAGGAGGATGCTCTCTCCCCGGCGACCCTTATCCGTCGATGAACGCCTCGAGGGCCTCGCGGGCGACTTCGTCCCGCATCTGGCGGGGTGGTGACTTCATGAAGTAGGCACTGGCCTCGTAGAGCGGCCCGGCGATACCCCGGTCCAGACCGATCTTGGCGCACCGCAGCGCGTCGATGACCACCCCGGCCGAGTTGGGGCTGTCCCAGACTTCCAGCTTCACCTCGGCATTGAGGGGAGTGTTCCCGAAGGCGGTCCCCTCGAGGCGGATGTGCGCCCACTTGCGGTCGGTGAGCCAGGGCACGTGATCAGAGGGGCCTACGTGGATGTCCTCGACGGGGAGCCGGGTCTCCATCTGGCTGGTCACCGCCTTGGTCTTGGACTCCTTCTTGGAGACGAGGCGGCTCCGCTCCAGCATGTTCAGGAAGTCGGTGTTCCCGCCGAAGTTGAGCTGGTAGGTCCGGTCCACCTTCACCCCCCGATCCTGGAAGAGGTTGACGAGGGTGCGGTGCAGGATGGTGGCGCCGACCTGCGACTTGATGTCGTCGCCCACGATGGGCAGTCCGGCCCGGCGGAAGCGGTCTGCCCACTCCTCGGTGCGCGCGATGAACACGGGGATGCAGTTGACGAAGACGCAGCCGGCCTCCAGGGCTTGGCGGGCATAGAACTCGGTGGCCTGCTGCGATCCGACCGGTAGGTAGGAGACCACCACGTCGGCGCGCGTCTTGCGGAGTTCCTCGGCCACATCTACCTCGGCCGCCGCCGACTCCTCCACCACGCCGTTCAGGTAGGCGCCGATCCCGTCCAGGGTCGGCCCGCGTTGCACCGTCACGTCCAGATAGGGGACCTCGGCGAAGGCCGTGGTGTTGTTCTCGCCGGCCAAGATCGCCTTGGACAGGTCCTGGCCCACCTTGGTGGCATCCACGTCGAATGCGGCCACGAACTGGATGTCGTCGATGGCGTAGTCGCCCAGCACCGGATGCATCAGGCCCGGAATGGTCTCGTCCGCGGCGGCATCGCGGTAGAACTCGACCCCCTGTACCAGTGAGGAGGCGCAGTTCCCCACCCCTACGATCGCTACCCGTATCCTGCTCACACGTACCCTCTCGACTCGGATCTCCGCTGAGTCTGGCGCGTGGATTGATTCAGTCAAATAGACGAGGCTCCTATAATCCATAGATAATGGTTATGGATTTGCCGGCATTGAACTTCCGGAGCCTGCGCTATCTCCAGGCGGTGGAGCGCCACGGAACGTTTACCGAGGCAGCCTGGGAGCTGGGCGTCAGCCAGCCCGCCCTCTCCCATTCATTGGCCGAGCTCTCCCGACGGTTGGGGGTGCCCCTGTTCAGGAAGGACGGGCGGAGGCGAGTGCTCACCGAGGCCGGGCAGCGGGTGGTGCGCTATGCGGATCGCGTGATCGGCCAGACCGGGGATCTGATCCGATGGCTGGACAGCTGGCAGCGGGGAGAGGTCGGCTTGCTCCGGGTGGGGCTGATCGACACCGTCGGCCTCTACACCCTCCCGTCCGGCCTGTCCCGTTTGCAAGGGGAGCAGCCCGGGATCGATCTCCAGTTGGTGGTTGCCGAGTCGGAGGAGCTGCTGTCCATGCTGGATCGATACCAGGTGGACCTGGCGCTGGTGGTCGGCCCGGCCGGTTCCCGCTACAACTCGGAGGCCATCGCCACCGAGAGGATGCATGTCTACTCCTGGCGGGATGACATGGCCAGCTCGTCCGACTCAGGATCGGACGTAAACACCCCGGCGGGCTGGGCGCTCTACCCGCCCGCCTCTCGAACCCGGCTGCTCATCGACCAGGGGTTGGCGCAGTTGGGCATCCATCCCGAGGTGGCTCTCGAATCGGCTCACCCAACCGTGCTCCGCCAGATGGCGGTTCTCGGCTACGCCAGGACGGTGCTACCCCGGCAGGTGGCGACGGCTGGGGAGGACTTGGACCTGACGGAAGGACCGCTGGTGGCTCTGCGGCAGATCGAGGCGGTGTGGAGGTCGGACGAGGACCTCGATCCACGTGCCGCCCGCCTCATCGAATTGGTCAAGAGAGGCGACCCCACCGGAACACCGTGACTCGGCGAACGGCCCCCGGCTAGCCGCCCGTGGTGAGGTCCAGGAGCCGGGCGAAACGCTTGCGCGCGGCGATCAGGGCGATCAGGGTCACCAGGAACGGCAGGGCATCTGTGATCTGGACCGGGAGCCCGTTGCCCTGGAGTCGGAACCCGAGCCCCTCGGCGAAGGCGAACAGCAGGCTGGCGCCGAACACGGCGAACGGATGGGCCCGGCCCAGCATGACCGCCACGACGGCCACCCAGCCGCGTCCCGCCGACATTCCCTCGGCGAACAGGACCAGGTTGCCCAGGGCAAGCTGGGTTCCGGCCAGTCCCGACAGGACGCCCGAAGCGATCACCGCCCCGTACTTGTAGGCGGTGGGGCTGACGCCCAAGGACTCGGCCGCCAGAGGGCGCTCACCCACTCCCCGAAGACGCAGACCCGCCGGGGTGCGGAACAGGAGAAGCCAGATAGCCGGCACCAGAAGGAACGCCAGGTAGCCGAGGATGGTCTGGTCGAATAGGACCGGCCCGATCCACGGGATCTCGGACAGCCCCGGTATCGGCAGTCGATCCAGCCCGTCGATACGCTCGTGGCGGAACGTACCGCGCACGCCGAAGATCTGCGGGAGCAGGAATCCGGTGAGCCCCAGCGCCATGAGGTTGAGAGCGATGCCGAGCACGATGGGGTCCCCCTGCCGGCTGACGGTCCCGAACGCCAGCATCAGGGAAATGAGAACTCCTGCGGTCACCCCGAACACAATCCCCAGTCCGCTTGACACCGCCAGGTACGAACCGGCCATCGCCGCGAAGGCCCCCGCCAGCATCATTCCTTCCATTGCGATCTGGAATACGCCGGCCCGCTCGCAGATCATCCCGCCCAGGGCGGCCAGCAGGATCGGGACCATTGCCCTGACCACTGACTCCAGGAGGGCGGCGTCGAACAGCTGATCGAACATCACACCTCTCCCACGCCGGCCGATTCGAGCTCGCCGCTGGTGGGGCCCCTTCGCCGTCGCTTGAACAGATCGAAGGCCCGCCGGCTGGCCCCCGCCCCGATGACCCGTGGCGGGAGCACCGGGGCCCGGCGCCCCGACCCAACGGCGGTACGT
>VXRE01000111.1:35150-36100 GCA_009838635.1 Acidimicrobiia bacterium
ACCACCCCCCCCCCCCCCCCCGGCCCCCTCCCCCCCGCCGGGGGGGGGCCCCCCGGCCCCTGCGCTTCCAACAACCACTCACCAGCCGACAGGCCACCGCCACTATCACCAGTGCCTGGAGCACCTGGGCCAGGCGCCACGACACATCGGCGTTACGTTGCATGGCAAGACCGCCGATCTGAAGACCCGAGAACAGGAGCCCGGCCACCAGGATCATCGGTGGATAGTTGGCGGCCAGCAGGGCCACCAGCAGGCCGGTCCAGGCGAGGCCGCTCACCACCAGTTCTCCGTCGATGAAACGGTAGGCGTCGCCGATGATCATGTGGGTTCCGATCACCCCGCCGATGGCGCCGGCGACGACCATCACACCGACGGTTTGGCGTTCTACCTGGATTCCCCCGTAGCGGGCGAACCGGCCGTTGAAGCCGGCCATCTGGGTTTCGTAGCCGGCCACCGTCCGTCGATAGACCACCCAGGCGACGGCCACCGCCAGGATGACCAGCACCAGCGACAGGCTCACTCCCCCGAAGATGGGCAGCCTGGGCATCCGTGCGGTCTGCGGAACCTGCTGGGTGGAGGTCAGCGTCACGGAGTCGTCGAGGAAGTGGAAGCGAACCAGGTATCCGGTCACGGCTCTGGCCACGTAGTTGAGCAGCAGGCTGGTGATGAGGATGGGTAGGCGGAGGCGGGTCTGCCCGAAGGCGGGCAGCATCGCCCACAACGCCCCGGTCAATCCCCCCACGATCATCGCCAGCGGGATGACGATCTCGCCCGGTCCCGGTGTGTAGATCGCCACCAGGCTTCCGGCCAGGCCCCCCATGACCATCTGGCCTTCCCCACCCAGGTTGATGACCCCTGCCCGGAAGGCAACCGAAACTGCCAGGGGCATCCCGACGATCGGATCCTGACTCTAATAAACATCTGACGCGGCCGACGAATAGAAACGTGTA
>VXRE01000057.1 GCA_009838635.1 Acidimicrobiia bacterium
GGCTTAGTCGGCGTCGCGTCCGCTTCTGTCGGGGTGGTCGCCGCCGTTGTCGTGGGCGGGGTGTTCGTCTTCGTCGGCGTGGTCGTCGTCCATGGCGTGGTCGTCGTCTTCGCCATGGCCATGGCCCCCTCCACCAAAGGGTATGGGGTCGAGCAGGTCGCCCACCTCCAGCACGTTGACCCCGTCCTCTTCGGCTGCCTCGATCACGTCGATGAGGCCTTCCTCCAAGCCGAGACCGTTGGCAACCACCAGGTCAGCGGTGTAGAGCAGGGCCGCCTGGCTGGACGAAATCTGGTAGTCGTGAGGGTCGGCGCCCGGCGGCAGCAGCACTTCGATATCAGCATTCCCACCAACGACATTCGCTACCACGTCACCGAGGATCGTGGTTGTCGCCACCACCGCCAGTCGGCCTGCCGGGGCTGTGGAGGTTGGCTCTGATACCGTTTCTGCCGCCGCCGGGCTCGAGGTGGAGCTCGGTGCAGAGTCCTCTGCGTCCGTGCCACACGCTGTTGAAGCTACCGTCAGCATTAGCAACAATGAGACAGCGCGCAGCCATCGGGGCATGAAGACTCTTCCCCTCCCTCTCGTACCCTCAGGTAATCAGATAATGATAATCAGTCTCATGCAGAGAGGGCAACTCTGAGGTCGGTCCCGCCGGGGGCAGCGGCGGGCTGCGGCGCCGAACTACGGTCCGACCAGCAAGGCCACCGGTCGGAACTCGGCCACCGCGGTGGCTTCCATGCTCACTTCCCGGATCCCCAGGACGTCCACGGTGACCGTGGCGGTGACCGCCACCGTCCTGGGGTCGTATCCCCTGTCGGGCCGGCAGTCACACCGGAGCAGTGTGGCGCCGTTGGCGCGGACCAGCCGGGCCGCCTCGTCGATCGCTGATCCGGTGGCGCCGAACGGCCGGAATGTGACCGGCGCCGCGGCCAGAGCGCCGGCTTCGGCCGCGGCGATCACCCGGTTCCGAGCAACCAGCACCTGACCGACCGCAGTCGCGCCGGCCATGAGAACGAGCGCCAGCACGATCGCCGCGATCGCGAAGACCGTCACCGATCCGCGGTCCGTGCTGATGTGCCTGGACCTCACGTCTCGACCCGCATCTCGGTGGTCGACTCGAGCGGTATCCGCAACCCGCCGAGCGCCGCCAGCAGGACATGGTCAACCGCCACGGTCACCCGGGCGGGCCGGCCCACCACCGGCGGGCGTCGGACGGTGATCCGGGCCCGGCCCGCCAACTCCGGGCCGAGCGCACGGCGGGTTGCCTCGATCGCGCGGGCGGGATCGGGCGAGGTGGCAGCCACCCTCGCCCCCTCCCGCCCCGCGGCGGTCAGTTGGAGCGCCGTCTTCGCCACCACGGTCACCTCGGCGATCGCCAGGACCAGCAAGAGGATCAGCGGGATGACCAGGGCGAACTCCACAGTGGAAGAGCCCCGTTCGCGCCTCAGCCCAGCAGCCCGATGATGTGCTTGGTCACGGAGCCGAAGAACTTGCCGATGAGGCTGGTCTTGTTGATCCAGTTCAGGAGCAACGAAGCCATACCGGCCGCGCACATCCCCACCAGGGTGTACTCGACGGTGGCCTGACCTTCCTCGCCGCCGACGGCCCGGGTCGCCCGACGGACGAGGTTGATGATTGAACTCATGATGAGTCTCCTTTCTCCCGCGTTGGCGGGTCTGCCGGCATCCGGCCGGTCCGGGGGGAAGTGACATTTCAGAACGACATGATGGGGTCGAGGAGCCGCGCCAGCGAGGGCAACACCAGCGGACCGATCATCAGGATGAGCAGGCCGGGAAGCATCAGGAGGGTGAGCGGCAGCATCATCCTCACCGGTAGCCGGCGTGCCTTCTCGACGGCCGAGGAACGGGCCGCCTCCCGGTATTCGGTGACAAGCGCGGTCAGGGTGAGCTCGAGCGGCGAACCCGATAGATGCGCCGCGCCTATCTGGCGGAACAGCCGGCCGCCGGTGCCGGTGGCATTCATCAGCGATGGGGTGAGGCCGCCCTTCACGGCATGACGGAGGACACTGTCGACCTCCTGACCCAGCGACGAGGCGAGGCTCTCGCGGGCCAGCGCCAGCGCCCCGGCCGGCGACAGGCCCCCCGAGAGACCGATCAGCATGGAGTGGGTCAGCAGCTCCAACTCTCCATCCGCCCGGCGGCGGGCTAGGCGCTCGGAACGGAGTGACCGGCGCCGGCGGAGCGAGTACCAGACCAGGCCGAGGCTGGCACCGGCCAGCGGGTTGGCCAGCCCGATGGCGACGCCGCTCGCAGCGATGAGGCGTACGCCGACCGGCCGCATGGCGGTCATGACGTACACCACGACTGCGGCGGAGACCATCGTGAAGGGGCTCATGACAGCTTCCTCCCCAGAAGCAGGGTCACGGAAGCGCCGCCGACGAGAAGCACGACCCCGATGCCGACCAGGATGGGGCCGACACTCCCCATCGACATCAGGTCCGAAAGCGTTCCGGAGGCTGCCGCGGCCAGCAACCCTCCTACGGGGAGCACGGTCAGCACCGCAACAGACGCCCGGGCGGCCGAGCCTGCCGCCCTCATCTCGCGCTGGAGTTCGATACGGTCGGCTTGGATGCCGGCCAGAGTGGCGAAGGCCGCCGACACCCGGCCCCCGCTCTCGGCGCCGATCCGCACCGCGGCTCCGACCAGGCGACCGGTTCCCCGCAGCGCCTCGGACGCCGCTCCTGCCACTTCGAGCATGGGGCGCCCGGACCGGCAGAGGCGGGCCATCCGGGCCAGGTCGAGGTCGGGCGCACGAGTGCCGGCATCGACTAGCGCCTGGCGGAGGCTCCTTCCCGCCCGTAGCTCGGCGCTCACAGCCTGCAGGTAGGCGACCTCCTGGTAGGGGTCGGGTCGGCTCTGTCGGAGGGCCAACCAGATACCGGCGGCGATCCCCGCCAGGCCGGCCCACCACGGCAACACCGCCGCGGCTCCCAAGGCCAGCGGCTCCCACCAGCGCCGGGGCCGGAGCGCCACGCCGATCGCCACCAGTCCGAGGATCAGCATGCCGTCTCCCGGCACCCGTCGAGTCCGACCTCGGCGATCGTCTCCACCCGGCGGCTGGCGTTCCTGCGGCTCAGGTGCACCACCAGGTCGACCGCGGAGCGGAGTTGGCGCCGGATGGCGGTCTCTCCCACCCCTTCACTCCCGGTCAGAGCCAACGTCTCGATCCGCCAGAGGGCGTCCTCGGGTCCGTTGGCGTGGACGGTCGACAGGCTCCCGTCGTGGCCGGTGTTCATGGCCGAGATCATGTCTAGGGCTTCGGCGCCTCGTACCTCCCCCACGATGATGCGGTCCGGCCGGAGGCGGAGAGCGGTACGTACCAGGTCGGCCAGGGTGACCCGTCCGCGGCCCTCGGCGTTAGGAGGGCGGGCTTCGAGCCGGACCACATGACCGGCGAAGTTCAACTCAGCGGCGTCTTCGATAGTGACGATCCGCTCGCCGACCGGCACCGTCGCCGCCAGGGCGTTCAGCAAGGTCGTCTTTCCGGTGCCGGTCCCGCCGCTGACCACAATGTTCCTCCGGTCGATCACGGCCTGTTCGAGCACCATGCGCTGGGCATCGGTCATCGAACCCCAATCGACGAAGGTGTCCAGGTTGGGAGCCACGGCGGTAAAGCGGCGGATGGCAACAATCGGCCCCCCGACCGAAACCGGCGGGACGATGGCGTGCAGGCGGCTCCCGTCGGGGAGGCGGGCGCTCACCAGAGGACTGGCCCGGTCCAGGCGCAGGCCCAACGGGGCGATGGTGCGTTCGACGGCAGCCAGGACCGCCGCGTCGTCGGCGAAGGTGACATCCGTGTGTTCCAGGACCCCTAGACGCTCCACCCAGACCTCGTCGGGGCCGTTGACGAACACGTCCGATACGGCGGGGTCCCGGAAGAGCGGCTCGATCGGGCCCATCCCCACGAGGGTGTCCACCACCACATCCACTATCCCGGGGGATGCCAGCGGCGACTCGACGGACATGATCCTCCGCACTTCGGCCTCGGCCTGGTCCCGGCTCAACTCGACATCCGACTCGAGCACGCGCCGGAGGACGCGTTCGACTACTGCCATCGCCATCTCCAGGCCGGCGCCCAAGACCGCAACCACCTGCCGGTGGGGGTCTGGCAAGCCGGCACGGAGTTGAAGGCGGAGCGGGAAGGAGCGTCGACAACGGGCCCCGGCCCGGGCTCCACGCGGCCGATTCCGGTACGCACCCACACCCGCGGCGGGACCCGGGTGTCGACACCGGGGATGAGGGGCGCGACCCGGACGAACGGCATACCGTCGACGGGGGTGCGGGTCCGGACCACCACGCACGGCCAGGACCCGACCAGGGCGTAGACCACCTCCATGGCTGCCGGGATAGCCACCCCGCCGTGCGGTAGAACCGCCAGTCCCTTCCGGGAGGGGACCAGCTCGGCCAGGGTGGGGCCGTCCTCCACCAGGTCGGCCAGGGTCCGGCGACCGGGCAGGGGAATCCCCTCCGGATCGAGGTCGATCACGAGCGCCGTGCGGTGGAAGGACGCCAGCGCGAGCGGCGCCAGCATCCCGAGCACATCGTCGTGAAGGGTGTGGACAGCCAGGGCTACCATGCCCTCGGTCCCTGCTGCCGCCCGACCCGGCGCCGTAATGGATATTGGTTAGCATTAGTGAACATATGGCTAACGTATCCAACTTTGGGCAGCTTGGTAACCCCTTTCTTTTCGCGTTCTCGCGGACCGATCCGGGTCGCGAAGGCCCTAAGGCTCCCGGATCGCCCCGCCCTCCCGTAAGATGGGTGATGTGAGAACGGGTGTCGCCTTCTTCGATCTCGACAAGACGATCATTGCCAAGTCGTCCACCCTGGCGTTCGCCCGGCCCCTCCATAAGGCCGGTCTGCTCCGGAGACGGACACTGCTCAGAGCGGCGACGGCCCAGGCCGTCTACGGGATGGCCGGAGCGGATCAGGAGAAGCTGGACCAGCTCCGTGACCGGCTGGTGAGCCTGACCAAGGGCGTGGAGGCTTCCCGCATCCGGGAACTGGTCGAGGAGACCATCGACGAGGTGGTGGCGCCCCTGGTCTACGAGGAGGCGCTCGACCTGATGGACGAGCACCGCCGGGCGGGCCGGGAGGTCGTCATCATGTCCATCTCCCCCGAGGAGGTGGCCCGACCGCTGGCCTCGCACCTCGGGGTCGACCATGTCATCGCTACCCGCTCAACCGTCGACGAAGAGGGCTGTTATGCCGGCGAGTTGGCTTTCTACGCCAGCGGAACGGCCAAGGCCGAGGCGATCCGGCGGCTGGCCGAGGAATGGCGGATCGACCTCGACCGGTGCTACGCCTACTCGGACAGCGCCACCGACCTTCCCATGCTGGAGGCGGTGGGCCATCCGGTGGCGGTCAACCCGGACCGCGCCCTGCGGGAGGTCGCAGCCGAGCGTGGCTGGCCGGTGGCCGAGTTCGACAGTCCGGTGAACCTGCGGAGCCGTCTCCAGACCCTGGCCCGGCCGGCGCCGCTGGTGTCCGGTACCGTTGTCGCCACCGCCATAGCCGGCGCCGTGACGCTGTGGGCATTGAAGGCCCGGCAGCGGGCGACGTGACCGGCGCCCGGCTGAAGCGCTGACTGGGCGCCGGCGATGGCGCATGCCCTGCCCGGCCGCGACGGCGCGATCGTGCGGTGCGATGAGCCCTAACGCCCGCCGGATCCTCTCCTTTCTCGGGATACTGGCCGTCCTCGTGGTGATGTGGGAGGGCTACAAGTGGATGGGAACCGCGACCGGTGGTGTCTGGCCGGGCACCGGAATCGGCCTACCGGTGCGCACCAACGAGCGTTCCATGCCCCACACGTGGGACATCGTGATCGCCCTCCTCCGCCCGGCGCGGCGGGGGGGCGAGATGCTCCTCCTCGTCCTCCTCCGGGCCGCTCTCTTCACCTGGCGTTCGGCACTCCTCGGGTTCCTCCTCGGTAGCGCGGTGGGTTTCGGCCTCGGGGTGCTGTTCGTGCGATCCGCCCTTGCCGAGCGCGGTCTCATGCCACACGTGGTCGCTTCCCAGACGGTTCCCATCCTGGCCATCGCTCCGATCCTCGTGGTCTGGGCCGGTCGCCTGAACGTCACTCGGTGGCTGGTCGTCGCGGTGGTCTCCGCCTACCTGGCCTTCTTCCCGGTCGCCATCAACACCCTGCGCGGGCTGCGCAGCCCGGATGCCTCCGCCTCGGAGTTGATGCGGTCCTACGCGGCCACCCCGAACCAGGTGCTCTGGAAGCTCCAGGTGCCGGCGGCCCTGCCCTACCTGTTTCCGGCCCTGAAGATCGCGGCCACCGCCTCGATCATCGGCGCCATCGTCGGCGAGCTCCCCGCCAGCATGCCCGACGGGCTGGGTAGGGCCATACTGAACTTCGCCGCGGCCTTCTCGGCGGCGCCGGAGAAGCTCTTCGCCTCGATCCTCGTCGCGTCGCTGGTGGGTATCGGATTCGTGGGCATCGTCGTCCTCGCCGAGAGACTGCTGATACCGCCATCCCGGCGGCTGGAAGACATCAGCGAGGCCGCAGGTCCGCGGGGTCGGAACCTGAAGGAGGTGGTCGCATGAGCGCGCTCTCGCTACGCGGGGTCGAAAAGGTGTTCAACCCCGGTTCCGACCAGGAGGTTCGGGCGGTCCATGGGATCGACCTGCAGGTGGAGAAAGGGGAGTTCATCTCCGTCATCGGACCTTCCGGGTGTGGGAAGTCGACCCTCCTGCGCCTGATCGGGGATCTCACCCCGCCCTCCGCCGGCACGGTGTCCGTCAACGGCAAGACCCCCGCCAAGGCGCGCCTCGACCGTGACTACGGCATGGTGTTCCAGTCGGCCACGCTGCTGGAGTGGAGGAGGGTCCAGGCCAACGTGGAACTGCCTCTGGAGATCATGGGGATGGACGCAGCTGAGCGTTCGCGGCAGGCAGCCGCCATGCTGGAGCTGGTCCAACTCGACCGGTTCGCCAACCATTACCCGTGGCAGTTGTCCGGAGGGATGCAGCAACGGGTGGCCATCGCAAGGGCCTTGGCCTTCAAGCCCTCCATCCTCCTGATGGACGAGCCGTTCGGAGCCCTGGACGAGATGACCCGCGAGCGGATGCAATCGGAGTTGCTCCGCATCCGGGCCGAGACCGGGACGACCGTGGTATTCGTCACCCATTCCATCCCGGAGGCGGTGTTCCTGTCCACGCGCGTCGTCATCATGTCGTCCCGTCCCGGGACCATCACGCAGGTGGTGGACATAGACCTCCCGGAGCCGCGGTCCGACGAAACGCGTGAGGAACAGCGCTTCTTCGAACTGCTCACCGGCGTCCGCGAGGGGCTGAGAGCGGTGGAGGGCTCTTGACCTACCGGGCGGAGTTCCTCAGGAGGCTCTACTTCCGGCTTCCCGCCATCGGGATATTCGTCGGCGGGCTGATCGTGTGGGAAGGCATGGTCAGGATCTTCGACATCAAGGGCTTCATCCTGCCGGCGCCCACGGCGATCGCCGCCACCTTCGCCACCGAGACCTCCGACCTGCTCGCCGCCGGGGCAGGCACGTTCTCCACCGCGCTGGCCGGCCTGCTGCTGGGCGGCTTTGTCGCGGTCTTTACAGCCCTGGCGGCCGCGCGGTGGCGCTTCGTGCGTGACGGCGCCCTTCCCTTTGCGATCGCGGCCAACTCCACGCCGATCGTGGTGCTGGCGCCGATCGCCAACTCCTGGTTCGGACTCCGTAGCCCGCTCGGCTCGATCTTCGTCGTCGCGATCCTGGTGTTCTTTCCAGTCATGATCAACCTCGTCCGCGGGCTCCTATCGGTCGAGGCTTCCGAAATAGAGCTAATGGAGTCCTACGCGGCCGGTCGGCTGGCCACCCTTTGGAAGCTGCAATTCCCGCATGCAACCCCGTACCTGTTCTCCGCGCTGAAGGTCGCCGCCGCGCTCAGCCTCATCGGCGCCATCGTCAAGGAGTTCTTCGGGGGCTCCCAGGAACGGCTCGGCCAGTACATCACCACCAAGGCGGGACTGCTGCAGTTCGAGGAGGCCTGGGCCGCCATCGTGCTGGCTTCCCTGTTCGGCATAGCTCTATACAACATCGTGGTGTTGATCGAGCGGCGGGTCATCCCCTGGCACGTGTCGGTGCGCAATGCTTGATCCATGGGCAGGCGGGCCGGTAGCCGCCAGATAAATCCCTCTCTGCGGGTAGCGTCGCCTACTACACCATCTATCCTTAGTTGTTTCCCCAAAGGCGACTATTCGGAACTCCCGTAGCCGAGTTGCAGCGCATTGGCCCACTCGAGGGAAGGGAGCGGGCTTGTTGCACAGGCGACGGCAGTTTGCGATACGGGGTACACGAGCAATCTGAAGGGAGCCACAATGAGGAGGCTAGGAGCACTCACCGCGACGCTGGCGGTTCTGGTGTTGATCACCGGTGCCTGCGCCGCCGAGGACGATGAGCTGACCCCGATCAACCTGCAGCTGCAGTGGGTGGCCCAGGCGCAGTTCGCCGGCTACTACGCGGCTGTGGATCAGGGGTTCTACGCCGACGAGGGACTGGACGTGACCATCCTCGAAGGCGCGGTCGAGATCGTCCCCCAGCAGGTCGTAGCGACCGGAGGCGCCGAGTTCGGTCTGGCGTGGGTTCCCAAGGCCCTGGTGTCCAACGAGGAGGAGGCCGGGCTGGTGAACGTCGGCCAGGTGTTCCAGCGTTCGGGGACGCTGATGGTGTCGTGGGCCGACTCCGGCATCACCTCTCCGAGCGACTGGGAGGGCAAGATCGTCGGGAACTGGGGTTTCGGCAACGAGTACGAGCTGACCGCCGCCATCGAGAAGTTCGGGGTGAACGTGGGTGAACTGGTCGCTCAGAGCTTCGACATGGAGGCCCTGCTCAACCGGGAGATCGACGCCGCCGAGGCGATGATCTACAACGAGTACGCCCAGGTGCTGGAAGCGACCAACCCGGACACGGGCGAGCTCTACCAGCCGTCCGACCTCACCGTGATCGACTTCAACGACCCGTCGATCGCCACGGCGATGCTCCAGGACGCCATCTGGGTCACCGAGGCATACGCCGAGGACAATCCCGACATCGTCGAGGCGTTCCTGCGGGCCAGCTTCCGGGGATGGATCCACTGCCGTGACAACCCAGACAGCTGCGTCGACATCGTGCTGGCCGCCGGACCAACCCTGGGACGCAGCCATCAGACCTGGCAGATGAACGAGATCAACGGTCTTATCTGGCCGTCACCGCATGGCATCGGCGTCATGGATGCGGCTCTGTGGCAGCAGACCGTCGACGTGGCTACCAGCCAGGGCGTGATCCAGGGCGTTCCGCCGGCCGGTTCCTACCGGACCGACTTCGCCCAGAACGCGGTGGACGCGCTCGAGGACGACGGACTCGACACGGTCGGCAACAGCTGGCGGCGGGTCACCGTGGAGCTGAACCCGGGCGGCGAGTAGAGGATCGGACGCCCCAGCGGGGCAACTCCAAGTAGTAGTCCTGCGGATCGGTGGGGGGGGGGGGGGGGCGCCCCCCCCCCCCCCCCCCCCCCCCCCCCGGTTCCGCGCCACAATGAGGAACAGCGGATAGGAGAGAAAATGGCCAACATCGTTCGGGCAGCGCTCCTGCAGGCTGCATGGACCGGTGACCGGGAGTCCATGGTCGAGAAAGGCGCCCACTACGCGTACCAGGCCGCCGACCAGGGCGCCCAGGTGATGTGCTTCCAGGAACTGTTCAACGGGCCCTACTTCTGCCAGGTCCAGGACGACGACCACAAGGACTCCGCCGAGCCCGTGCCCGACGGCCCGAGCACGCAGCGGATGATCGAGGTGGCCAAGGAAACGGGAATGGTGCTGGTCGTCCCCCTCTACGAGAAGGAGGACGACGGCTTCCTCTACAACACCGCGGCGGTGATCGACGCGGACGGTACGTACCTGGGCAAGTACCGCAAGACCCACATCCCGCACGTCAACGGGTTCTGGGAGAAGTTCTACTTCCGGCCCGGCAATCTGGGTTACCCGGTGTTCGACACCGCGGTGGGCCGGATCGGCGTGTACATCTGTTACGACCGCCACTTCCCGGAGGGCTGGAGGGCTCTGGGTCTGGCCGGCGCCAAGATCGTGTTCAACCCGTCCGCTACCAGCCGCGGCCTGTCCATGTACCTGTGGAACCTCGAGCAGCCCGCATCAGCGGTGGCCAACGAGTACTTCGTGGGTGCCATCAACAGGGTCGGCAAGGAGCCCTACGGTGACAACGACTTCTACGGCTCCTCGTACTTCGTCGATCCGCGAGGGCAGTTGGTGGGCGAGGCCGGCTCGGACACCGAGGAGGAGCTCGTGATCAGAGACCTCGAGATGGACCTGATCGACGATGTGCGCAAGATCTGGGCCTTCTACCGAGACCGCCGCCCCGACGCCTACGACCCCCTCGTCGCCCCCTGAGGGTCAAGTCTCAGCCAGAGTTTTTCACAAATATATGGTTGTTTCAGCTGATTACAGTCTGTTTATGTCACACCCATGGTATAGTATGCGAACATATGTACGGATATCTACTTGACTACCCGGAACAGGAAACGGTCCAAACCCGTGTCCGAAACTACCTTGACGGTGAACGGTCGGAGTTCGACGCGCTGGTCATGACGGCGTACCAGAAGGAGCGGCAGCGGGTCTACGACCGGGCCGCCCACATGGCTCAGAGTGTGGGTTACGTGGATGGGGACGTCGAGGACGCCCAGGCCGAAGCCGCGCTGGTCCGGGCCGAAGCGCAGGCCAGCCGGGCGCGTGGTGACCAGCTCGGATGGCTCAGGCACATGCTGCGGCGGGGTGCCGTCGCCCGGTTCGGGTACCGCAACCCCGTAGAGATGGTCGCATCCAGGCTCGACATCGACCGTCCGGCAGCCCGCGACCTCGTGTACCTCGCCGAGCGCCTGGGGGACCAGCAGACTGAGAGTATCCGTCAGGGGGCCGTCTCCTATGTGAGGGTTCTGGCGGAGACCCGCCTGGCCGAGGCGGGCGCATCGGCAGAGGTGATCGAACGCAGCCGGGACATGGACCTCGAAGCGGTCAAGCGGCTTCTCCAGGGCTATCGCAGGGTGAGCCGTACTGACGAGCGACAACTGTTCGAGGGCCAGCACGTGAGCTTCCAGCCGTCACTCGATGGCGGCCACGTACAACTGAAAGGGAGGCTCGGGCCACTGGAAGCCGAAGTATGCCGCCAGGGTCTCGACTGCCGTGGAGAAAGGCTGGTGCCCGCGGGTGAGGCCCGTCCCGGGGCCGGACAGAGGAGAGCATTGGCGCTCACCACCCTGTGCCAGGACGAGTTGGACCGGAAACCCGAACCGGCCCGCACGACCGCGGAGAAGATCCGGGCAGCCCGTGGCCGGCGCGAACCCGCCCTCATGATGGTCGCCGACCAGGGATTGGCCGATGCGTCGGGAAACGAACAGGGGGTGGCCATCCTGGGCGGAGCCAGGGTAGGACCCGACACCGTGGACCTCATCCAGTGCGCGGGCCGTACTGAAGTCGTCACCGTCGCAGGCCAGAGCATCGTCCACCACGGGTCGACCGGTTCGATACGACCGTCCCTGCGCAGGGCTGTCCTAGCCCGCGACGACGGCTGCACCATCGACGGTTGCAGCTCGACCTACCGCCTCGAGGTTCATCACATCATTCCGACATCCAAGGGCGGTGACCACACCCCCGAGAACCTGACCACCTTGTGTTGGTGGCACCATCATGTGGCCGTACACCGCCGAGGCATGCGCATCGACCCCCAATCACCTCCCCGGCGGCGGCGCCTGCTACCGCCAAACCGGATCTGCGGCTACCGACTACCGGAGCCCGACCCACACACCTTGGCGGTGTTACGCGCCCTTCGAGCACCCACCAACCGAGCCCCTCCCTAACCTGCCTGACCACCAAGCCGGGCACGATGGTCCCGCACTTACCTCGGAGTTGTCGGATCCACCCGCCTAGATGAGGCGCTCCACGTATGGCATGAGCGTGTCGTGGAATCTGTGGGCGGCGTCTACCAGAGCTTCGTAACCGGCCTGTCGCTCAACCGCGGGCGTGCGGTATCCACATGCTCTCTCGGGTTCCCAATAAATGCGGTTCACCCGGTGAGCCGGATTCTTGATCCACTCCAACTCACTACCGAGAGTCTCGTGGATCGCCTCACGGTCCTCGAGTAGTGAGTTGAACAATTCGTCGTTCTTGTCGCCGTCATTCGAGTCTACGCGGAGTTCGACCCGACATAAGGTCATGGTGACCACGAATTGGAACGTGAACGGTCCTCTGCTCACAATCGTCGCCCAATTGTCACGAGACACTCGAGGTGTGGGCAAGCTTCCCTCCGTGGCCATCGCGTCCCCGAGGCCCGACCAGAAACCCTTGCGTTGCTCGTAGCGGGTTCGGTCCGCGTCCGACGTAGACTTGGCTCCGGTCGCCGTCTCCGACTTCCACTCGTTCGGACCTGCAACCAGGCGGAAGCGGAACCCGGGGACCGAGTCGCCTATCCGACCTGCCTCGATCGCGACCAAGAACAGGCGGATCCCATCGGACCCATAGGCTTCCGAGTAGCGGTTCCACTCGTCCGCCACCGCGACGAACTCATCCCGGTGAGACTCGGCAACAACTATCACGGCCCGGCACTCGAGGCCCACTGCGTAGGCGAGGGCGCGGGTTAGGTGATCGTGGTCGGCCTCGCCGTACTGGTTCTCGACCGCCCAGTTCCGGCCGTCGGCGTCCTTCGCGAGGATGTCCAGTCGGCGCCCTCCCGGCACGTCTACCTCGGTGCTGTCCAACTCCAGTTCGCCGATCTCGAGGTGCTCGGAGAGAGCCTCCAGGTTGTCAGCAAGCCAGGGCGTGAAGTCCTTTGCTTCGCCCGGCCACACCTCGCGGATGTCGATCAGCTTGAACTCCTGGGGCAAATTCGGTCCCGTCATGCTGGTCAATCTACCTCGCACCACATCCGGTGGACGAACGCTCACACTCCAAGCAGCCTCCACCAACTACATCCTCAATGGTCGGCTAGCAGGCACAACTCGGCTTCGTGACGGAGCCAGCGGGTTATCCTGATGCCGTCGACGACACGGGGGTCAACTGTGGGCATTCATGCCGACCTGCTAGAGCGCCACCGGGCGGTGATACCCCCCTGGGTCGGCCTGTACTACGACGAGCCGATCTCGCTGGTGGACGGGGAGGGTCGGCACGTGGTCGACGCCGAAGGGAACCGCTACCTGGACTTCTTCGGGGGGATCCTGGTGACGATCGCGGGCCACCGGGTCCCTCGCGTGGTCGAGGCGATCAAAGCACAGGCGGACCGGATGCTTCACTCATCCACCCTGTACCTGATGGAGTCCCACATCGCCCTGGCCGAGCAGATCGCGGAGCTGTCGGGCATTCCGGACGCCAAGGTGTTCTTCGCCAACTCGGGTACCGAGGCCAACGACACCGCCCTGATGCTGGCCACCCAGTACCGCCGCTCCAACCAGGTCCTTGCCGTGCGGGGCAGCTACCACGGCAAGTCCCACAGCGCCATCGCCGTCACCGGCAACGCCGCCTGGTCGGGCACCACCTTCAGCCCTTTCCAGGTGACGTACGTGCACGGCGGCTACAAGCTCCGCTCCCCGTTCGGTCACCTGCCGGACGACCAGTTCATCGCCCGGTGCGTCGACGATCTCCGCGACCTGCTCGACATCGCCACGGCCGGCAACGTGGCCGCCATGATCGCCGAGCCCATCCAGGGTGTCGGGGGCTTCATAACCCCGCCCGACGGGCTGTTCGGGGCTATGAAAGAGGTGCTCGACGAGCATGGGATCCTGTTCATCTCCGACGAGGTCCAGACCGGCTGGGGTCGCACCGGCGAGAACTTCTGGGGGTACGAGGCACACGGCATCGTCCCGGACCTGCTCACCTTCGCCAAGGGGTTGGGCAACGGCATGGCAATCGGAGGCGTGGTCGGGCGGAAGGAGATCATCGATTGCTACCCGGCCAACGCGATCTCGACCTTCGGGGGCAACCCGATGGCGACCACGGCCGGCCTTGCCACGCTCGAGGTCCTGGTGGAGGAGGACCTCCAGTCGAACTCCTACAAGGTGGGCGCCCAACTCAGGAACGGGCTCGATCACCTCGCCATGGAGACCGAGCAGATAACCGAGGTCCGGGGCAAGGGCCTGATGCTGGGCGTGGAACTGTCCGATCCCGGCACCGGCAAGCCCGACGCCGCGCTGACCGGAGCCATCATGGAGGAGGCCAAGGCCGAGGGGCTCCTGATCGGCAAGGGCGGGCTGTACGGGAACGTGCTGCGCATAGCCCCGCCGTTGTCCATCACCGAGGGGGAGTGCGACGAGGGCCTGGCGATGCTCGATGCCGCCGTCCGCCGGGCAACCGGCGCCTGACAGCCGAGACAATCCAATCGGAGGGAAGCCATGGGAACTGCACTCATCAAGAACGGCACCGTCGTCACCGCCACCGAGACCATGCAGGCCGACGTGTTCATCCAGGGCACGCAGGTGGTCGCCATCGTCGCGTCCGGCGGGATCGACCTGGGCCTGGTGGCGGACCGCACCATTGACGCCTCAGGAAAGCTGGTCATACCGGGCGGCATCGACGTGCACACCCACATGGAACTGCCGTTCGGGGGGACTTTCGCCGCCGACACCTTCGAGACGGGAAGCCGGGCCGCCGCCTGGGGAGGCACTACCACCATCGTCGACTTTGCCGTCCAGACCAAGGGCGAGTACGCCATGGACGGCTTCGAGCGCTGGATGGCCAAGGCCGAGGGCGAGTGCGCCATCGACTACGGCTTCCACATGATCACCGGGGACATCAACGAGCAGACCCTCAAGGAGATGGACATGCTGGTGGACGAGGGCGTGACCTCGTTCAAGATGTTCATGGCCTACCCGGGCGTCTTCTACTCCGACGACGGCGAGATCGTCATGGCCATGCAGAAGGCCGCCGAGAACGGATCGATGATCGCAATGCACGCCGAGAACGGCATCGCCATCGACGTGTTCGTGAACCAGGCGCTGCAGCGCGGCGAGACCGATCCGATCCATCACGGAATCGTGCGCAAGTCGGTGCTGGAAGGCGAGGCGACCCACCGTGCCATCCGGCTGGCCGAGGTCACGGACGCTCCGGTCTACTTCGTCCACCTATCGGCTCTCGAAGCCCTCGAGCAGGTCACCCTGGCCCGGGACGAGGGGCGGAACGTGTTCGCGGAGACCTGCCCGCAGTACCTGCTGCTGGATCTGGACAACCTCGGAGGGGGCTTCGAGGGCGCCAAGTACGTGTGCTCACCGCCGCTACGCGACCGGGCGGCGGGACACCAGGAGCGGCTGTGGCGGGGCCTCCAGACCGACGACCTCCAGGTGGTGTCGACCGACCACTGCCCCTTCTGCATGGGCGACCACCACACGTTCGGAACCCAGAAGCAGCTCGGGCGGGACAACTTCGCGGCGATCCCCAACGGGATGCCCGGCGTCGAGAACCGGATGGAGCTGATCTTCGACGCTGGCGTCGCGGGCGGGCGCATCAACGCCAACCGGTTCGTGGAGATCACCGCCACCACGCCGGCCAAGATGTTCGGCCTGTTCCCGAAGAAGGGCACCATCGCGCCCGGGAGCGATGCCGACATCGTGATCCTCGACCCGGACCGCACCCACACGATCTCGGTGGATACCCACCACATGGACGTCGACTACTCGGCCTACGAAGGCCGGGAGATCACCGGCAAGGTCGAGACGGTCATGTCGAAGGGCAAGGTCATCATCGAGGACGGCCGGTATCACGGGCGCAAGGGCGACGGGGAGTACCTGCGGCGCGGCACGACCATGATGCTGCGCTAGAGGGTCTCCGGGGCCCGAAGGGCAGCACCGAGGCGAGCGCTACGGCAGAGTAAGTCAAGGACCTACGGCACGAGGACGAGGGCGATGAAGACCATAACGCATTGGATAGGCGGAAAACCCTGGCAGGGCGAACCGGAGCGGACCGGTCCGGTGTTCAACCCGGCCACCGGACGCCAGGCCGCCGAGGTGGCTTTCGCCGGGGCCGCCGAGGTGGACCGGGCGGTCGGCACGGCGCGCAAGGCCTTCGAGGACTGGCGGTCGGTGTCGCTGACACGCCGCCAGAACATCATGTTCGCCTACCGGGAACTGATCACCCGGCACCGGCTCGACCTGGCCCGCATCCTCACTGCCGAGCACGGCAAGACCCTCGACGACGCCTTGGGCGAGGTCCAGCGGGGCCTCGAGGTGGTGGAGTTCGCCTGCAACATCGCCCATCTGATCAAGGGAGAGTTCTCGGAGCAGGTCAGCAGCGCCGTCGACACCTACACGGTGCGCCAACCGCTGGGGGTGGCGGCCGGGATCACCCCGTTCAACTTCCCCGCCATGGTGCCCATGTGGATGTTTCCCATCGCCATCGCCTGCGGCAACACCTTCGTGCTCAAGCCGTCCGAGAAAGACCCGTCCGCCTCGCTGCTCAACGCGGAACTGCTGGCCGAGGCGGGCCTTCCCGACGGCGTCTTCAACGTGGTCCACGGTGACAAGGTGGCGGTGGACGCCATCCTGGCCCACCCGGACATCGCCGCCGTCTCCTTCGTGGGCTCGACGCCGATCGCCCGGTACATCTACGAGCAGGGAACCAGGAACGGAAAGCGGGTCCAAGCGCTGGGCGGGGCCAAGAACCACATGATCGTCCTTCCGGACGCCGACATGGACCTGGCCGCCGATGCGGCGGTATCGGCCGGGTACGGCTCGGCCGGCGAGCGGTGCATGGCCATTTCGGTGGTGGTGACGGTGGGCGAGGCCGCCGAGCGGTTGCTGCCCAAGGTCCGGGAGCGGATCGCCGACCTGGTGGTGGGTCCGGGGGACTCCGAAGGGGCCCAGATGGGCCCGCTGGTAACCGCTGAGCATCGCGACCGGGTCGCCGGCTACGTCGACGCCGGCGAGGCCGAGGGCGCCCGCCTCCTCGAAGACGGCCGGGGCTTCACCAGCGAGGGGCACGAGGATGGCTTCTTCTTCGGCCCGACCCTGTTCGACGGGGTGACGCAGGACATGTCGATCTACCGGGACGAGATTTTCGGACCCGTTCTCTCGGTGGTGCGCACCGACTCCTACCAGGAGGCGATAGACCTCATCAACGTGAACCCGTATGGCAACGGAACGGCGGTGTTCACCAACGACGGCGGCGCGGCGCGCAAGTTCCAGGCCGAGATCGAGGTGGGGATGATCGGGATCAACGTTCCCATTCCGGTACCGCTGTCCTTCTACTCCTTCGGAGGATGGAAGGACTCCATCTTCGGGGGACATTCCATCTACGGCCCCGAAGGCGTACATTTCTACACCCGGCCCAAGGTCGTGATCGCCCGATGGCCGGACCCCATCCACCGCGGGGTGGACCTCGGATTCCCGCAGCATCGTTAGAAGGCAAGAGGAACCCATAGAGGGGATAGGCACCATGGACTTCGGCGTCGTGCTCCAGACCGATCCACCGGCCTCCCGGGTCGTAGAGCTCACCCGGCTGGCCGAGGCCAACGGGTTCAGCCACGCCTGGACCTTCGACTCGCATGTGCTCTGGCAGGAGCCCTTCGTCATCTACTCGAGGATGCTGGCCGAGACCGACCGGATGGTGGTGGGTCCGATGGTCACCAATCCCGGCACCCGGGACTGGACGGTGCTCGCCTCGCTGTTCGCGACCCTCAACGAGATGTACGGGGGCCGGACCATCTGCGGGATGGGACGGGGCGACTCGGCGCTCCGCTACATCGGCCGCAAACCGAGGACCCTGGCCAAGATGGCCGAGTCGATGGAGGTCATCAAGGGGCTGGTAGCCGGGGAGGAGGTCGACTACGACGGCACGCCTCTCCGGATACCGTGGATCTCGGAGGGCTGGGACCTTCCGATGTGGGCGGCCGGCTACGGACCGAAGGCGCTGGCCACGGTCGGGCGCCACGCCGACGGGTTCATACTGCAGCTGGCCGATCCCCAGATCCTGGAGTGGACGGTGGGGGCGGTGCGAGCCGCGGCGGCGGAGGCGGGCCGCGATCCGGACGAGATAGCGGTCTGCGTGGTGGCGCCGGCCTACGTGGGTGACGACATCGAGCACCAGCGGGAGCAGCTCCGGTGGTTCGGGGGCATGGTCGGCAACCACGTCCACGACCTGGTGAAGCGCTACGGCTCGGACAACCCGGAGATGGTCCCCGAGGTCCTGGCCGACTACATCGCCGCCCGGGAAGGCTACGACTACGACCACCACGGGCGGGCCGGCAACCCCTCCACCGACTTCGTGCCCGACGCCATCGTGGACCGTTTCTGCGTGCTCGGAACGGCCGAGGACCACATCGCCAAGCTGGCGGAACTAAGCGCTCTGGGGATGGACCATTTCGGGGTCTACCTGATGCACGACGACCGGGAGGGAACGCTGAACGCCTATGGCAGGACGGTCATACCGGGGGTCAAGGGTCCGAGGGTTTGATCTCGGCTCTCGCCCGGATCCACCCTCACCCGCCTCGGCGGTTCCTCAATAGCCGGACTCGGCGACGGGTGAGCGACCCCCGCCGGCCACCGACCCGTATTCCTCTTCGCTCACCTTGCGGCCCTCCCACACGGTGGCGCCGCCGGTGGTATGGGATACATGCGTCATCGGCGAGTCCGGGAGGGCGCCGTGCCAATGGACCTCGCCGGGAGGGGCGTGGACGAGATCTCCGGTGGAGATCTCGACGGCGGAGCCTTCCTCGTTCTGGACCAGGCCCGCGCCGTTCACGACATAGAGCACCTGGCCTTCAGGGTGGTGGTGCCAGTCGGTCCGGGCGCCCGGCTCGAAGCTCACCGCCAGGATGTTCAGCACACCGTCGTTGCGCACCGGTCCGAATAGCACGTCGCCGGTGAAGTACTCCGCGGGCGCCTCCTCCCAGGCGACGTCACCAGGCCTCCAATGTTCCATGATCCTCCGAACCGATAGACGCCGAGGACTCTAGAGGAGAGGAGCGGCTGTCCCGTCGATGAGCCTCCACAGCCGTTCGACATGTTCCTCTCGGGTGTCCATCTGGCCTATCGACACCCGCAAGAAGGAGGTCTCCCCGATCCGGGAAGGTGTCAGGAACGAGTGACCGGACCGGTTGACCGCCTCCCCCAATGATTCGGTGGCCCGGTTGCCGGCCCGGTGCCGGAAGCACACCAGGGCGAAGGGGACGGGGGCCACCAATTCGAAACGTGGGTCTTCCCGCATCCGGTCGGCAAGGGAGCGGGCCCACGCCACGTTGTCGCGTATCCGGGCCCGCAGCGCGGCGGCGCCGTAGTAGCGCAGGACGAACCAGAGCTTCAGGGAGCGGAAGCGGCGGCCAAGCGCCACGTGCCAGTCCCGGTAGTCGATCACCTGCCCGCTCTCCGAGGAGGCGTTGCGCAGGTACTCGGGCAGGATTGAGAGGGTGCGGATCAGGGGTCTCCGGTCGGCCACGTAGAAGAGCGAGCCGTCGAAGGTCATCGGCGTCCACTTGTAAGGGTTGACCGTGTAGCTGTCCACCAGCTCCAGGCCGTCCTGATGGTGCCGGAACTCGGGACAGAGCATGGCGTTGCCGGCATACGCGGCGTCCACGTGATGCCACATCCCGGCGTGGCGGGCCAGTTCCCCCACGGCGCGGACCGGGTCCACCGCGGTCGTGCCGGTGGTGCCCACCGCCGAGCACGCGAAGGCGGGCTCCAACCCGGCGGCCCGATCCTCACGGACCGCTTCCCGAAGGGCGTCGACCCGCATCGCGTACGCATCGTCCACGTCGATCAGCCGCACATGGCGGTAGCCGGCCACCCGGGCGCCCTTCTCCACGGAGGAATGGGCCTGGGAGGACGTGTAGGCGACGCACCGGTCGGCGGAGGCGCCCCGGCGGGCCGCCTCCTCGCGGGCCACCACGAGGGCGGTGTGGACTGCATCCGAGGCGGTCTGCTGCAGCACCCCGCCGCCCTGGTCGGTGGTCTTCCACCGGGCCGGAAGGCCGAGCAGGTCCACCATCCAGTCGGCCATCACGCTCTCCAGCTCGGTGCATACAGGGCTGGTGGCCCACAGCATGCCCTGCTGGCCGAGGCCGGCCGAGACCAGCTCGCCGAGGATGCCGGGGCCGGACGTGGCGGCCGGGAAGAAGGCGAACCACCCGGGGGAGACCCAGTTGGTCAACCCGGGAACGACGATACGGTCCAGGTCGGCCGTGATCTCCTCGAAATCCTCGGGCTCCTCCGGAGCGCGGTCGGGCAGCATGTCCCGGATCTCGCCCGGAGCCAGTTGTGACTGCACCGGCAGGTCGCCCACCTGCTCCATGTAGCCGGCCACCCAGTCGATCAACGCGTAGCCTTGACGGCGGAACTCCTCGGGCGTCATGCCACAAGGTTACGCAAGCACGGTGTCGGTGCCTGCCCCAGCCATGGTCTGAACTCCACACGGGGCGATCGCGGGGTAGCGGATACACATCCGTCGAATCTTGGGGCGGCGTATGCTGGAGAAGGGAAAGTGATGCATAAGTTCGGCGTATTCATCTACTGGAGCACTCAGGACGATGCGTTCGTCGCCGAAGTGCCGGAACTCCCAGGGTGCATGGCCCATGGTGACTCGCTGCAGTCTGCTCTCGAACATGTCCAGCAAGCCATGGACCTGTGGATAGACACCGCCAGAGAACTGGGGAATCCGGTTCCAAAGCCCACGAATCAGCCCCTGACAATGGTGTGACGCTGACCCTTTCACGTGGCCAGGTTGATGAGGCCGCCCGTGTACCATTCTCGGCGATCCGATGACGAACCCACCGCGCACCCTTTTCCAGAAGGTCTGGGACGCCCATGTAGCCCACGAGGCTCCCGGGGAGCCGTCCCTGCTCTACATCGACCTGCACCTGGTCCACGAGGTGACCAGCCCGCAGGCGTTCGACGGCCTGCGGCTGGCCGGACGGGGCGTGCGGCGGCCCGACCTGACGCTGGCGACCATCGACCACGGGGTCCCGACCGCCAACCGCAGCCTCGGGATACGGGATCCCCTGTCGAAGAGGCAGATCGACGCCCTGATCGCCAACTGCGAGCAGTACGGCATCACCCTCTACGGGCTGGACGACCCCCGCCAGGGCATCGTCCACATCATCGGTCCCGAGCAGGGCATCACCCAGCCCGGTATGACCATCGTCTGCGGCGACTCCCACACCGCCACCCACGGCGCCTTCGGAGCGCTGGCCTTCGGGATCGGCACCTCCGAGGTGGAGCACGTGCTCGCTACCCAGACCCTTCCCCAGGCGAAGCCCAAGGCCATGGCCGTGACGGTCGACGGCGATCTCCCCACGGGGGTCACCGCCAAGGACATCATCCTGGCCATCATCGCCAGGATCGGGGTGGCCGGCGGGGTCGGCCACGTGATCGAGTACCGGGGCTCCACCATCCGCTCCCTCTCGATGGCGGCCCGCATGACCATCTGCAACATGTCGATCGAGGGAGGGGCCCGGGCCGGCATGGTGGCCCCGGACGACACCACCTACTCGTACCTGGAGGGACGCCCCCACGCCCCCAGGGACTGGGAAGCGGCGCTGGATCACTGGCGCACCCTCCCCACCGATGACGGCGCCACCTTCGACACCGAGGTCGAGTTGGACGCGGCCGAGCTCGAGCCCCACGTCTCCTGGGGCACCAACCCCGCCCAGACCGTGCCGGTCAGCGCCCGGGTGCCCCACCCGGACGACTACGACGACCCGCTGGACCGGTCGGGGTGCGGGCGGGCCCTGGAATACATGGACCTGGCGGCGGGCACACCCATCACTGACATCCGCCTCGACCGGGTCTTCCTGGGGTCTTGCACCAACGCCCGCATCGAGGACCTGCGAGCGGCGGCGGGGATCGTGGAAGGGCGCTCCGTGGCCCGGTCGGTCAGTGCCATGGTGGTGCCCGGTTCCGGCCTGGTGAAGCTCCAGGCCGAGGAGGAGGGCCTCGACCGCGTCTTCACGGAGGCCGGGTTCGAGTGGCGTGACGCCGGATGCTCCATGTGCCTGGGGATGAACGACGACATCCTCGCCCCCGGCGAGCGCTGCGCCTCGACCTCCAACCGCAACTTCGAGGGCCGCCAGGGGCGGGGCGGGCGCACCCACCTCGTCAGCCCCGAGATGGCCGCCGCCGCGGCGGTGGCGGGGCACTTCGTCGACGTGCGAACCTGGACCTGACCGTGGACCCTGTAGGAGTCATCACCGGCACCATGGCGCCCCTGCCGAGGAACAACTGCGATACCGACCAGATAATGCCCAAGCAGTTCCTGAAGCGCGTGGAGCGGAGCGGCTACGGGCAGTTCCTCTTCCACGACTGGGCCAGGATCGCCGGCGGGGACCTCGATCCGGAGTTCGTCCTCAACCGTCCCGAGTACCAGGATGCCCGGGTCCTGGTCAGCGGGCCCAACTTCGGTTCGGGATCATCTCGCGAGCACGCCCCATGGGGCATCCAGGACTGGGGCTTCGAGGCGGTGATCGCCCCCACGTTCGCGGACATCTTCTACAACAACTGCACCAAGATCGGGTTGCTGCCGGTCACGCTCACCGAGGCCGAGGTGAACCGGCTGATCGAGTTGGCCACCGCCATGCCGGGGGCGGTGATCACGATCGACCTGGAGGCCCAGACCGTCACCGCCGGCGACCGGCAGGCCGGTTTCGAGATCGACGCCTTCACCAAGTACCGGCTCCTCGAGGGGCTTGACGACATCGGCCTCACCATGCGGAATCTCGAGGCCATCGAGGTCTTCGAGCAGTCCCGGCCCGGCTACCTGCCGTCTCTGGCCTGATCTCCCCCACGGCGTGACCAGGCCCCCCTTCGACGAGTAGGCGTCTCCGGCCCGGTAGGCTCGCGGGCGTGTTCGCAGTCATCTCCTACCCGCCCATCCCGATCTTCGAGGTCGGGCCGCTGCGGATGTCGCTCCACGGCGTCTTCGCCGGGGTGGGCTTCCTGGCCGGGGCCTACTACGGCACCCTCCGCTACCGGGCCCGGGGATTCGACGCCAACCTGTTCCAGTCGGTCCTGACCTGGGCGCTGGTCGGCGCGCTGTTGGGTGCCCGATGGCTCACCCTGCCCGCCTACTGGGCAGAGAACGGCTTTGACGCGGGCGAGCTGATCAACATCGGCGGCAACTACTCCATCCTGGGCGGTTTCGCCGGTGGCATCGGAGCCGGTGTCTGGAGGGCCCGCCGGCTGGGGCTCCGGCTGGGACCGGCCGTGGACGTGGCCGCCTTCGGCCTGGCCATAGGAACGGTGGTGGGCCGCATCGGCGACCTGGCCATCGTGGAGCACCTCGGCGGGCCGACCCGGTTCGCCCTGGGATACGGGATCCGGCCGGGTTACGACGTGGCCCCACAGCACGACCGACTGGAGTGCGTGACGGCGACAGTGGGGGAGTTCTGCGGTATCTACCACCATGCCGCCCTGTATGACATGCTGGTCGCGGCGGTCTGCTTCGGCTTCCTCTACTGGCTGGTCTTCCGGTCCGGCGTCCGGCTCCGCTATGGCCAGTTGTTTGCCATCTGGATGACCTGGTACGGCCTCCAGCGCTTTTTTATCGACTTCACCCGCCTCGCCCTGGATGTCGGCGGCGACCGGACCCTCGGTGCGCTGACATGGAGCCAGTGGAGCGCCCTGGCCGCCGCGGTGGGCGGCGTAGGCCTCTTCCTCTGGCTGGGCAAGCGGAATCCGGTGGTGACGCCCGAGAACGACCGAGCCCAAGGCGCCGCGGCCCACCATGAGGACGGGTAGGGGTCGAGGACATCAACCCAAGGCCGTTTCGGGTTGTCGGCCCGGTCGCCGATGGGGTAACCTGCCCGGCGTGACTTCTACCCAGGTGTATTCGTACTTCGCCTTTACCGGGCCCGGTGCCCGGGCCTGGCGCGACGTCTAGACCGAACCTGTCGTAGAAAAGCCAAGGCCCGGAGCGCCCGCTCCGGGCGCTTTGACGTCCGGAGCGAATCCGACACAGAGGAGCATCATGGAACGCAGAGCACTACGCAACGGATCGCCCACGGACACCATCGTCGAGGTGGGCGACACCAGGTTCGGGCACGACCCTTTCCCGACCATCGCAGGCCCTCGGGCGGTCGAGTCGGACGATCAGATCATGGAGGTCGCCACCGCGGTGGCGGATGCGGGCGCCGCCGTCCTCCGGGGCGGGGTGTACGAGTCGACCGCCTCGCCGTACGAGTTCCCGGGTCTGGGCCGGCCCGGCCTGGAGTTGTTGCGGGACGCCGGAGCCGAGGTGGGCCTGCCCACCGTCACCAAGGCCTTGGAACCCAAGGACGTGGAGCTGGTCGCCTCGCACGTGGACATGATCCACGTCGACCCCCGCTCCATGCAGAACTTCGAGTTGCTACGCGTCATCGGCGGGACGGGGAAGCCGGTGCTGCTCGAGCGCGGGGGGTCCGCCACGGTGGACGAGTGGCTGTGGGCGGCCGAGTACGTACTCGCCGAGGACAATGACCAGGTGGTGCTGTGCGAGGGCGGCATCCGTACCTTCGAGAAGTCGACCCGGGCCACCCTCGACCTGAGTTCCATTCCGGTCCTCAAGGAGATCAGCCACCTGCCGGTCATCGTGGCTCCTTCCGCCGCCGCCGGCTCCCGGACCAGGATCCAGCCCCTGTCGCTGGCCGCCCAGGGGGTCGGCTCCGACGGGCTGATGGTGGAGGTTCACCCGGATCCGATGGCGGCCCGTACCAGCTCGTCACACCAGATCACGTTCGAGATGTTCACCGATCTGATGGACGCGCTGGGCGTCAACCGGGTCCGGATGAACATCGACATGATCGACCGCGACCTGGTCCGCCTGCTGGCGCGCCGGCATCTCATGGTCATGCGGGTTGGCCGGATCAAGGCCGAGCGGGGGATGCCGGTCCACGTGCCCGAGCGCGAGGAGGAATTGCTGGCAGTTGTCCGGGAGGAAGCGGAACGCCATGGCCTGGACCCGGCCGAGATCGAGGGCGTCTTCGATGTCATCCTCGAGCAGTCGAGGGAGATGCAGCGCCGGGAACGCGTCCGGTCCTGGTCCCGCGCCTGAGATCTCCGTTACCCGATCTCCGTTACCTATGCCCTAGGTGTTCGCTGACCTCGGGTCAGAATATGGTGGCGGCGGTGTCGATGACGTTCGCTCGACGCCCACACCCGGCTTCACGGAATCACCAACCTGAGCGCGGTGTTCCCCTCCTGGACCATGGTCAGGGGAGGACGATGTTGTATCTCGGTGTCGGTGGTGCCGTCCGGGTACGGCTGCCAACAGCGCTACAAGTAGCGAACCCAGTACCCCTCATTCCGACCTGCTGAGGTCGCTCAAGGTCAACTCTGTGTGGGATGGAGTAACACCTTCAGGGTTGAGACCGGGTCAGCTAGCGCGTCGAAGGCTTCTTCGAAGCGGGTAATCGGGAGGACGAGTGAGGTGAGGCTCTCGATGTCGAACGCCCCCTTGGCGAGAAGGTCGATGGCGAGGGGAAATTCCTCGACGTAGATGATGCTTCCTACGACCTCAACCTCCTTGCCGATCACCGTCGTGGCGGTCACCTCGACGGGGCGCGAGGGGAGACCCGTGAGGGCGACCCGTCCGCCGTAGCGCACGATGTCGACTGCGAGTTCGAGGGTGCCCTGGGCTCCGGAGCACTCGAAGACGAACTCGGGCGGTTCGAGTTCCGTTCCGAACAGGGCGGTCGGTGGTTCCGTCTCGGGATCGAGCGCGAGGTCGGCCCCGAGGTCCACGGCGGCCTGGCGCCGGAAGGCCGAGAGTTCGATGGCGGTAATCGTCGCGGCGCCGGCGCGTCGCAGGGCCTGGACGACCAGCAGCCCGACGGGACCGGTCCCGATCACGGCTGCGGAGCTTCCGAGCCGGAAGCGGGAGCGTCGCACCGCACGTAGCGCGGTTGCCAGCGGTTCGACGAAGGCGCCCTGTTCCGAACTGACCGCATCGGGTAGGCGATGGAGGACCCTCGGGTCGACCGTTACGAACTCCGCCATGCCGCCGTCATGCCGGATCCCGATCCCGTTCTCCATCACGGCCGAGCGGCACAGGTTGAACCTGGCGTCCCGGCAGGCCCCGCACGCCCCGCAGAGGTTCCCGTTTGGGTTCACCACCACCCGCGTGCCAGGCTCCCATCCCCGCACCTGCTCGCCGGTCGCCACGACCTCGCCCGAGAACTCGTGTCCCATTACGACGCCCGAGCGGAAGGGGGCGGTCATGGAAGGAGCGTGCAGGTCGGTTCCGCAAACCCCGCAGAAGTGAGGGCGCAGCAGCACGTGGCCGGGCCCCACCTCGGGGACAGGGACCTCCTCCAGCCGGATGGTTCGGTCGTCCCCGAAAACGATGGCTCGCATCCGCGCCATGATCTTGCTCCTCTCGCCTGCTCCAGCCGCCCGTCCACGGAACCCTCATCTGCCTGGGTGGGCACTTCCCGCGGTGCCCGACCGATGAGATCATGGCTGAACCACAGAGGCTAGGGCGCATGAACATGATCCAGACGGTTACCGGACCGATACACCCGGGGGTGAACGCCATCGCCATCCTCTGCCACGAGGGTCATGACCGCCAGATCGTGATGGCTCAGGATGTGGGTGTGCGGATGCCCTCACTCGAGATCGTCCGGCTGCCCGGGTTCCAGAAACGTAAGCCCTTGCAGCTGTCGGGGGGCCAGCAGCAGCGGGTGGCCCTTGCCCGGGCCTTGGTCAACGCCGACGCGCTGAGGCTACATCGCAGATCTGATCGGTCCGGGAGGTGATGGGGTGACGATCAGGGGTTTCACGCAATGGCAACATGATTGCCGGCTCATGCAATTAGAACGCGGACGAGAGGGTGTAGGAGCCCGATGATCGGTAGTCTGACCCCTATACCCGGCGGCAAGGGCGCGCCCGTAGACCGGGTTACGCGTGCCGACACTCTGCCGGGGCGTCTATCGGCCCATCTAGGGGAAGGAGGAGGTAGTGGAGAGGAAGAGTCGAGGGGGGCCCTCACTGGAGGAGACTCTGGAGACGAAGGTCGACCGCCATGACTTCTTGAAGAAGGCGGGTATGACGGTCGCCGCCGGTGGGTTGCTCACCACCATCGGCGCCTGCGGAACCGGAGAGTCCGAGGCCACCACCACCCAGGGGACGGGTTCGGCCACCACGGCCGGTGCCACCACTGACACAGCCCAGGAAGCGGTCGAGGTGGTGATGACCCAGGGCGGTCCCGAGATCGAATGGGAGATGGGCACCAGCTGGCCTCTGTCGCTGGACACCATCTACGGCGGTGCCGTGGAGTTCGCCCAGCGGGTCTCGGACATGACCGGCGGCCGGTTCACCATCACGCCGAGGGCGGCAGGCGAACTGGTACCGGGACTCGAGGTCCTGCAGAACGTCCAGCAGAACGCCATCCCGGCCGGCCATACCGCGTCGTACTACTACGTGGGCCTGAGCCCTGCCACGGCGTTCAACACGGCCCTGCCGTTCGGGTTCACCTACCGGCAGCAGAACGCGTGGATGTACGAGGGCGGCGGCTTGCAGCTGATGCAGGACTTCTACGCGGATCGCTTCGGCGTGATCAACTTCCCGGCCGGTAATACCGGAGTCCAGATGGGCGGTTGGTTCAACAAGGAGATCAACTCCGCGGCGGACCTGCAGGGACTGCGAATGCGGATACCCGGCCTGGGAGGCAAGGTTATGGAGCGGCTCGGCGTCACCGTACAGGTGTTGCCCGGCGGTGAGATCTTCCAGGCACTCCAGACCGGCGCCATCGACGCCACCGAGTGGGTCGGCCCGTACGACGACACGACCATGGGATTCCATGACGTGTCCACGTATTACTACTACCCGGGATGGTGGGAGCCGGGCCCCGAGCTCGATGTCTTCATCCCGCTGGACGAGTGGAACCAGCTGCCCGAGGAGTACCAGGCGATAGTCCAGGCGGCCGCGTACGCGGCCAACGCCACCATGATGGCGCGCTACGACGCCAAGAACCCGGCTGCTCTCCAGACGGTTCTCGAGTCGGGTATCGAGCTGCGGCCCTTCCCGGACGACGTGATGCAGGCTTCGGAGGATGCCGCGTTCGAGCTCTTCGACGAGACCGCGGCCGACAATGATGACTTCAGCACCATCTTCGGGCATTGGAGCGCCTTCCGCGACGGCATCACCCAGTGGCACGGTCTCGCCGAGACTGCCATGGTCAGCTGGACCGGACGGAACTAGCCGGCGACCCGGCCACCCGTCCCTGAGCGGGCGGTAAGCAGGACAAGCAGGGCAGACGGGGCGCCGATGTCGCCTCGTGCGGGGCGCAGGTAGGATCGGCGCGCACTATGTCACCCGATACCCTCCTGCGCCTCTACCGGCGGATGGTGCGCATCCGGATCTTCGAGGAGAAGGTCCAGGAACTCCACAGGCTGGGCAAGCTGCCCGGATTCGTCCATGTCTACGTGGGTGAGGAGGCGGTGGCGGTCGGCGCCTGCAGCGTGCTGCGTGACACCGACCACATCACCAGCACCCACCGGGGCCACGGTCACTGCATCGCCAAGGGGGCCGATGTCGCCCCGATGATGGCCGAACTGTTCGGGCGGGCGGATGGCTACTGCCGGGGCAAGGGCGGTTCGATGCACATCATCGACACCAGCCTGGGGATCCTCGGCGCCAACGGTATCGTCGGCGGCGGGATCCCGATGGCGACCGGGTCGGGCATCGCCGACGAGGTGCTGGGCCGGGACGGGGTCACCGTTTGCTTCTTCGGGGACGGCGCCGCCAACCAGGGCGTCCTGCTCGAGGCCCTCAACCTGGCCGCTATATGGAAGCTCCCGGTGGTCTACCTGTGCGAGTCCAACCAGTACATGGAGTTCACGCCGACCACGGACCTCACGGCCGGGAGGATCTTCCGCCGGGGCGAGCCCTTCGGGGTCGCCAGCATGGAGGTCGACGGGAACGACGTCCTGGAGGTCAGGCGGGTGGTCGGCGAGGCCGTCGACCGGGCCCGGCGCGGGGAAGGACCTACCCTGATCGAGGCGATCACCTACCGCCTCTCGGGTCACAGCGAGGGCGAGAGCGCCTTCGTGTCCGCCTACCGCACGGAGGAGGAGGTGGATAGCTGGAAGGCCCGCGATCCCATCACCCGCTTCCGGGACTTGCTGCAGACCGGAGCCGGGATCTCGGCCGCCCGACTCGACTCCATCGATGCGGAGGAACAGGAGGCCGTGAACGAGGCGGTGGTTTTCGCCGAGTCCAGCCCCTTCCCGTCGCCCGACGAGGCGCTCGATCACGTCTTCGCCCCCGCAGGAGGATGAGGATGGCGAGGGCGTATTTCATGGCGGCCATGAACCAGGCGCTCCGAGCCGCCATGGAGGAGGACGAGACGGTGATCGTGATGGGCGAGGACGTCGACCGTGGCGTCTTCGGCGTCACCCGGGGCCTGATCGACACCTTCGGCGCCAACCGGATCCGCAAGACACCCATTTCCGAGGCGGCATTCGTCGGCGGTGCCGTGGGCGCGGCCGCGGCGGGGCTGAAGCCGTTCGCCCACGTGATGTTCTCCAGCTTCTTCTACGTGGCCATGGATCAGGTGGCCAACCAGGCCGCCCGCCTTCGCTACATGTCGGGGGGCCAGGTGGAGCTCCCCATCGTCTATTTCGCCGGGACCGGGCCGTCCGGTTCCGCCGCCGCCCAGCACTCGGAGAACCCCCACTCGATCCTGATGCACACCGCCGGCCTCAAGGTGGTGATGCCGAGCACCCCCTACGACGCCAAGGGCCTGATGATGGCCGCCATCCGGGATCCCAACCCGGTGGTGTACCTGGCCGACCTGCGCCTCTCGCGCCGCCGCGAGTCCATCCCGGAGGACCCCTACGAGATCCCGCTCGGGGTGGCGGACGTCAAGCGGCAGGGCGAGGACGTCACGGTCGTGGCGCTGGCTTCGCTGGTCCACGTGGCCGTCGACGTGGCCGGCAAGCTGGAGTCCGACGGGGTATCCGTGGAGGTCGTGGACCCGCGCAGCCTGGTGCCGCTCGACTGGGACACGATCGTCGCCTCGGTCCGCAAGACCGGGCGCCTGGTGGTGGCCGATCCGGCCCGCCGCCTGTGCGGCCTGGCCGCTGAGGTGATCGCCGGCGTGTCCGAGAGGGCCTGGGACTCCCTGCACTCCCGGCCATGCCGGGTCACCTGGCCGGACATTCCCGTTCCGTTCAGCCCCGTGCTCGAGGGAAGGCTCGACGTGGGCGCCGATGACCTGGAGCAGGCCATCCGGACGACCATGGGCAGCCCGGTGGTGGCCGGCTCGGCGTGAGGGGAGGGAGGCCGGTATGCAGGTGATACTTCCCAAATGGGGCGTGTCGATGCAGGACGCGGTGTTGATCCGCTGGCTGAAGGCGGTGGGTGCGCCGGTCGTCAAGGGCGAGCCCCTGGCCGAGTTCGAGACCGACAAGGTCGAGGTCGAGTTGGAGTCTCCGGCCTCGGGCGTCCTGACCCGGGTGTACGCCTCCGAGGATGACATCGTGGACGTCGGCGCTGTGATCGCCGAGATCCAAGAGACTCCCTAGCCGGCCCTTGGCTGCGCCCGACTATCCCGGCGGTGACCTGGTTGTAGACCTTCTCGCCGCCCGGGGCGTGCGGCATGTCTTCTCTGTCTCCGGCGGACCTCTCAACCCCATCTACCACGGCACCCTGCGCGCCCCGGTGAGGATCGTCCACACCCGGCACGAGGCGGCCGCCGCCTTCATGGCGGAGGGCACCGCCCGGGTGACCCGATCCCCCGGCGTGTGCGCGGTGACCCTCGGACCGGGGGTGACGAACACGGTCACACCCGCGCTGGCGGCCACCCGGGCCGGCGTGCCGTTCCTGATCCTGGGCGGCCAGGCCCCGGTGAGCATGCTCGACCGGGAGCCGATCATGTCGTTCGACCCCTTGCCGGTGATAGGGCCGGTCACCAAGTACGCCGCCCGGGTGGTCGACCCCGCCCGGATCGAGGAGTACCTGGACGCCGCCTGGGCGGCCATGACGTCGGGACGTCCGGGTCCGGCCTTCCTGGAGATTCCGGTGGACGTGCTGGCCGGAGCCGCGCCACCGCCGTCGGCGAGGCGCGCCAGGGGCCGCCGGTCCGGTCCGGGGCTGGCGGCCGAGCAGGCCGAGCGGCTCCGGCATCTGGTCTCGGGCGCCCGGCGCCCCTTGCTGGTAGCCGGCGACGACATCCTGTGGTCGGGCGCCGATGGTGAACTGGCCGAGGCGGTCGACCACCTCCGGGTTCCCTTCGTCACCCTCCGGCTCGGTCGGGGCCTGATGGACGAGCGCCATCCCTGCTCCGCCGGAGTGGGTTACCTGGGATCGAACGCACCTCTCCGCAGCGCCCTCGCCCAGGCCGACCTGGTGCTGCTCATCGGCCACGAGTTCGAAGCCGACCTCGGGTACGGGGAGTCCGTCCGCGACGACGCGGTTGTGATCCAGTCGCATCCGGACCCGGGCGTGGTCGGCAAGTTCCTGCGGCCCGACCTCGGGCTGGTGGCCGGATCCGGCGCGGTGCTCGGCGCCCTGGCGACGTCCGATCCCGCCGGGTTCGACCGCACTTGGTGTGAGCGGGCGGCGCGGGATTGGCGCACCTGGCGGGACCGGGCGGCCGCGGCTCCCCGGCCTGAAGGCGGGGGGATACACCCGGCCCGGCTCTCGGCACTGCTCGAGGAAACGATGCCGCCCGGTACCACCTTCGTTACCTCCCACGGCAACATCGACTTCTGGGCCGACCCCGTGCTGAGGATCAGCCCGCCCTCCCGTTACCTGCGCGCCGGCCAGTCGGGTGCGCTGGGCGCGGAGATTCCGTTCGGGGTGGCGGCGAAGCTGGCCTCCCCGGCCGCAACGGTGGTCGTGGTCGTCGGTGACGGCGGGTTCGCATTCCACGGTCTGGAACTGGAGACGGCCCTCCGCTACGGGGCACCGGTAGTGGTGGTGGTCTACGACGACGAGAAGTGGGGCGCCATCGCCCTACCGCAGCAGCGCGCCTACGGAACCGAGATCGAACTCGACCTGCCCCGCCGGGCGTGGTGGAGGGTCATGCGGGCGATGGGCGGTCACGGCGAGTATGTCGACGAGGAGGCGGACCTGGGCGGTGCTCTACGCCGCGCCCTCGAGTCGGGACTACCCGCCGTCGTACAGGTCAAGGTACCGAGCGTCGAAGCGCCCTACGTGGAGTATCACTCGTAGCGGCTAGGTGATCCGTATGTCCATCAGAACGTGGCGTTCCTTACTCGAACCTACAAGCCCGCTAGGGGACCGGATCCGGGGTTCGCGGACGTTCCCGCCGGCGACCTTCCTGCCCCGATCCAATCGCTAGGGCCTGGTCGTCAGCTCTTGTTGGAGGGCCCTGACCGCTGGCCGCTGACCGCCCGAGCCCTTCGGTTCAAGGGCACCGCGGCTGAGTCGGCGGCGCCCGTGCGCCGGGCCGTTGCTATGATCATCGATTGCCGAGTTGAGTATGCGTTCAGCGCAGCGGCCTCAGTTACGGGTTGACTGTGGGGAACCCGATGTTCTGAAAGGGGGCCTTGGTGGCACGTGTCACCGACCGACCAGCCTTCAGAATGACCGTAGGTTGGTTGCTGGTGGTCGGGACCGTCCTAAGCGTCCCGCTCGGCATCCTCGCTGTCTTCTCGCTGGAGCCCGAAGAGGGCACCGGTGTGGACAGCGCGATGTCTCACCTGATAGCGGATGGCGGCATATTCGTTGCTCTCGCGTTTCTGCTGGGAATGATCGGTGTGGAACGTGTACTCCACGACGGGAAGAGCGTCGCTTATCTCAGGCAAGCAGGGCTGGTCGTGTTGTCCCTCGGCCTCATTTCGGAGGCGATATCGTGGACATTCACTCACCTCCTGACCGCGCACCTCGACCGGGAACAGCCTGCCAGTACGTCTGAGCTGTTCAACACAGAGGGAACCCTGCTTGTCTCCTTCGGGGTCTCGTTCACGTTGATCGGCGTGGGACTGTTCGCGCTGGGAGCGATGGACGTTCGCTTGTTGGGACCAGATCGGGCATTGGCCACCGTTCTTGGAGTGGTCCCGGCCATCCTTGGTGCGTGCCTCCTGCTGATCGCACTACTAGGCGGCGGGGATGCGATCGGCTTGTATCAACTCGGTAGCGGCGTCCTGCTGCTACAGGTCATCTGGGTGTTCTTGATCGGGTTGGCCTTCATTCGGACCAAGCAGCCGGCCGACACGGGTCAAGAGACGGTAGGACAGCCGAGGAGTTGAAGCCGCGACGCGGCGAGGCCGAGCCCTGCCGCCCGGCGCGCCGGAGGACAGAGGGGATCAAACCACCACCACGCAGTGCGCTGTGTCCATCGCCCAGTTATACGCTTTGTATGGTTTGGATTATGTAGTTCAGGACGATTCTGGACTCCAGTTTGATAGCGACGTGCATTAGTGATGAGGTGATATCACTAGTCCTCGTACATCAACCGGATGGCATCGGTTAGGTAGGTGCGGGCCTTGTCGGTGAGGCGCTTCCAGCCATAGGTGTCCAAGACGAAGCGCATCAGTTCCTCGTGGGTAGCGCCCGGATACACCTCGAGCCGGCGCTCCATCAGCGCCACCACCTCGTTCATCGGCACTTCGTAGAGATCACGGCTTCCGATCTCACGAACCAGGACCTCGGGACTTCCGGGGATCCGGAGAACCCGCTGGTACTCGCTGTCTCCAAGGCTTCCCAGCTCGTCGATCTGGGCCTGTCTCTGGTCGACAAGACGGTTGACAGCCTGATCCAGCCTGGACCTGGCCAGCTTGGTGACCCGGGTGGAGCCCGATCCCCGTACGTAGACTTTGTAGGCCCGGTCGGTCGTAACCGGTCCTTCCGTCTCGATGATCCGCCGTAGCCCCGGGACGGCCCCGAACGGGTGGGTGGCACTGGGGTGAGGAAGCCCGTCCTCCTCCCATGCGGTGTAGGGAAGCAGCGCCTGGGAGGCCGGGTGCGGTCCGCTACGCCGGCGCGCGGCACCGGTCGGGGAAGGTGAGGACAGCACTCCGGAACCACCGCCACTCGAGACCGGGCTGACCGGGGCCTCGCCCCTCAGAACGCGGGCCACGTCCTTCACGACGCTCTCCTGCGTACGGACCTGGGCTTCTGCGGCCCACCCGGCGATGTGCGGCGTCAGTACCACCTGGTCGAGCGCCAGTAGCGGGCTACCGGGAGCGAGCGGCTCCTCTTCGTACACGTCGAGGCCGGCGCCGGCGATCACTCCGTCGCGCAGAGCGGCCACCAGCGCCGCCTCGTCGAGGATGGGACCCCGGGCCGTGTTGACCAGATAGGCGGTGGGTTGCATCGCGGCGAGCTCGTCCGCGCCGATGAGGTGCCAGGTCTCGTCCGTGAGGGGGACATGGACGGAGACGAAGTCGCTGCCGGCGAGCAACCCGGCCAGGTCGACAGGTGTTACGCCGGTCTCCTCGATGGCGTCCGGGGTCACGTAGGGGTCGCAAGCCTGGACCGCCATCCCGAACCCCAGGGCGCGCTGGGCCAGACGCCGCCCGATAGCGCCGAAGCCGATGATGCCCAGGGACTTGCCTTCCATCTCGACTCCCATGAACCGCCACGGAGGGCTGCGGTCCCCTGCCACGAGGGCCGTGTGTGACGCCACCACGTTGCGAGCCAGGCACAGCATCAGGGCCATGGCGTGGTCGGCGACCGCGGCGGCCTGGGCCCCGGCCGCGTTCACGACCTTGACACCGCAGCCCGCGGCCGCCGGGAGGTCCACCTGGTCCATGCCGATGCCGATCCGGCCGATGACCTTGAGGCGCCGGCAACGCTCCAGAACGTCTCGCGTGAGC
>VXRE01000128.1:0-4569 GCA_009838635.1 Acidimicrobiia bacterium
ACCAGGTCGCGCCACGCCTCACCGGTCGGGCCCCGTCCGCTCAGGCCCTGGACGACGGTCCCCGCCACCCCCCAGATGAGCAGGATGATGGCGCCGACCCGGACAATCCAGAGAAAGGTGTCCACCCATCCCGGCCGCCGTCTTCGCGAAGAGGGAGCAGAGGACGCCGCGGAAGTCACGGTTTCCGACTCTAGCTGTTCGTCACCCATCCCAGCGCGAGGACTCCTCAGTTCACGGCGCGTATTCGAAGACGACGTTGTTCTTGCCCGCCTCGACGTCCCGCGAGTCGGTGTGCTCGACCACCGCAATCCGCTGCGCCCCGCAGTCACCGTATTCGTCGCACTCGATAGAACCGGTGATGCCGTCGAAGCTGGTCCTGTGGAGTTCCTCGCGCAAGGCCTGACGATCGACGTACAGCGTCCCTTCGACATCGATCGCCACCCGATCGATGGCCCGAAGCAACATGATGGTGGCGTCGTACGCATGCGCCCAGAAGCCCGTCGAGGGCACTTCCCCGTACGCCGCTTCGTACGCCGCCAGGAAGTCATCCGCCGATGCGCCCGTGATGCTGTTCCGGCTGGATCCGAATCGCAGATCAGGGCCGGACAGGAACACACCCTCCGACTCCGGCAACTCCATGAAATTGTCCACCAACAGGGGCGCGGCGCCCACCAGGGTGACCCTCTCGAGGCCCGACACACCACCGATCTGCTGAGCGATGAAACCGCCCTCCGGCATGAAGACGGGCAAGAACACCGCCTGGGGCGATCCCGGTCCCACTCCGGTCAGTACCCCGATCATGTCCGTGTCGCCCTTGTTCACCGCCGCTATCGCGGTTGACACGCCTCCCAACTCCTCGAACGCATCCGCGAACGACTGCGCCAGACCCTGGGTGAACGCATCGCCATCATGGATCGTCGCCGCCCGGTCGAAGCCGAGATAGTCACGGACGAAGGAAGCCACCGCCCTCCCCTGCACCAGGCCGTTGTAGCAAGTGCGGTAGTAGCCCGGCAGGTAAGCGCTCCCCACGTTTCCCGCCATGTCCGAGGTCAGCCACGGGGACGCATTCGACGGCGAGATCATCACCATCCCCGCGGCCGAGATCAACGGCATCGCTGCTGCCGCCGATGAGGAACACGTGGTCCCGATCACCCCCACCACGGTCGGGTCCGCCACGACCGTCTGCGCGGCCGCCTGACCCCCGTCGGGCGAGCAGAAGTCATCGAGCGGCGTACCCAACGACACCGAACGACCCGCAATCGGCCCGTAGTCGGCGATCGCCAACTCCACACCACGCTGATTCGGGATGCCTGCGAAGGCCGTCGTACCGGTGATCGTGTTGAGTGAGCGGATCTGAATCTGCTCGCCGGGAGTTACCTCGACCGCCCCCAGCGGCCCCGGCACGAACTCGGAGTCCTCCGGCGCGCCCCCGTCAGTTTCGACCGGGTCCACCGCCGGAGCTGCGGAAGGCAGATCGTCCGATCCCGGTTGCGACTGGCCCTGGCCGCAGCCGACGGTGACCAGGAACAGGCACAACGAGACGAGACAAATCCTACGCACGCCAATCATCGAAGACCAACTAGCAACTAACAACTAGTAACTAGCAACTAAACCTAGGGTGCGTACTCGAACACGACATTGTTCTTGCCTGTTTCGATGTTGCTCGGGTCGGTGTTGTAGAGCACCGTCAACCGCTGGGTGCCGCAGTCGCCGAACAGGTCGCAATCGATCGGGCCGATGATCCCGTCCATACTCGTCCCGGTCAGTTCGTCACGCACCTGAGCGCGGTCGATGTGGAGCGTCCCGTCGATGTCCACGGCCGCCCGCTCGATCGCCCTGAGCAGCATGGTCGTGGCGTCGTAAGCATGCCCCAGATACCCGCCCGACGGCGCCTCCCCGTAGGCGGCCTCGTAAGCATCTAGGAGTTCGACCGCTGTACGGCCCGTGATGCTGTTGCGGTTGTCCCCGAACCGTAGATCCGGTCCGGAGATGTAGACACCCTCGGACTCGGGCAGCTCCATGAAGTTGTCCACCAGCAGCGCCGCCGACACGATCAGGGTGACGTCCTCGAGACCGACTACGCCGTCCACCTGCTGGACGATGAACCCTCCCTCGGGCATGAAGACCGGGAAGAACAAGGCCTGGGGGCGGCCGGCCGCTACCTCGGTCAGCGCCGCGATCATGTCGGTGTCGCCCTTGTTCACCGCCGTGAAGGCCGTGACCATGCCACCCAGTTCCTCGAACGCATCCTTGAAGGCCTCCGCGAGGCCCTGCGTGTACGGGTCGCCGTCATGGATGGCGGCCGCCGTGTCGAACCCGAGATGGTCGCGCACGAACAGGGCTACCGCCTTGCCTTGGAAAAGGTCGTTGTGAGCCGTCCGGTAGTAGCCGGGATGGTACGAAGGACTGGGATTCCCGGCCAGGTCCGACGTCAACGCCGGCGAAGTGTTGGAAGGGGCGATCATCACCATCCCGGCGTCGGAGATCAGCGGTGACGCCGCGGTCGCGGCGGACGAGCAGGTGGTCCCGATCACTCCGATCACGCTCGGGTCGGCCACCGTCGCCTGCGCGGCCGACTGACCGCCGTCCGGCGAGCACAGATCGTCCAGAGGCGTACCCATCGACACCTCCCGCCCGGCGACCGGGCCGTAGTCTGCGATCGCCATCTCCACCCCGCGCTGGTTCGGAATACCTAGGAACGCGATGTCGCCGGAGATGGAGTTCAGTGATCTGATCTGGATCAGCTCGCCGGGCGCGACCACCACGGCGCCCAGCGGACCCGGCTCGAACTCGACCGCATCGGTCTGGCCCGAGTCTGCCGGCGACGCGGACCCGCCACACGCCGCCACCAGCAGGACCGAGACCGCGAGCAGCCGTCCTGCCCGCAAAAGCCCCTTCATACTGTCACCGGTGACCGCGGTCAGCGGTGATCACGCTCAAGGCGCGAAGCTGAACACTACGTTGCTCTTGCCGGACTCGATGTCCGTGGAGTCGGTGTGGTGCACCAGCGTCACCAACCCCGGACTGCAGTCACCGAACTGGTCGCATCCGACGGAACCGATGAGCCCGTCGAACTCGAGGGAGTTCAGGTCATCCCGGAGGGCTTGGCGGTCGATGTACATCGTGTCACCGTCCACGACGGCCACGTTCGCGATTGCCTGCAGCAACATGGCGGTGGCGTCGTAGGCGTGGGCCCAGAAAGCGGCTGACGGCTCCTCCCCGTACCTCTGGCTGTAGGCCGCAAGCACGTCGCTGGCCGAGCGCCCGGTGAGCGAGTTGGTGTTGTTCCCGTACCGTACGTCCGGGCCTGACAGGTACATCCCCTCCGACTCCGGCAACTCCATGAAGTTGTCGACCAGCAAGGCGTCGGCCGAGAGCAGGACTACGCCCTCCAACCCGGCGATGCCGCCGATCTGCTGGACCACGAACCCGCCCTCCGGCATGAAGATCGGGAAGAAGATCGCCTGCGGGTTGCCGGCCGCCACCTCGGTCAGCACTGCCGACATATCCGTGTCACCCTTGTTGACGGCGGTGAGCACCGGCACAGTGCCCCCGAGCTCCTCGAAGGCGTCCTTGAAGGCCGTGGCCAGCCCGTTCGTGTAGGGGTCGCCATCATGGATGGCCGCTGCCACGTCCAAGCCCAGCTCGTTGCGAACGAACAAGGCCACCGCCCTGCCCTGGATGAGGTCGTTGTGGGCCGTCCGGTAGTAGCCCACGTGGTAGTCGGTGCCCGCGGTGCCGGCCATGTCCGAAGTGAGAGCAGGCGAGGTGTTGGACGGGGAGATCATCACCATGCCGGCGTCGGAGATGAGCGGGGAAGCCGCCACCGCCTCGCCGGAACAGGCCGTACCGATCACGCCAACCACCTGCGGGTCGGCCACGATGGCCTGCCCGGCCGCCTGACCACCGTCAGGCGAGCACAAGCCGTCCGCCGGCGTACCGATGCTGACAGTCCAGCCCTCGATGGCTCCGTAGTCGGCGACCGCCAACTCGACCCCCCGCAGGTTGGGTACGCCGAGGAACGCCACATCACCGGTGATCGGGCCGATCGAACGTATCTGTATCTCCTCGCCCTCCGCGACCTCCACGGCGCCCAACTCGCCCGCCTCGAAGGACTCGCCACATGCCGCCACCAGCGTCAACATTGCCGCGAGGAGCGCTGCAGTACCTGCTCTACGCATTGATGCCCCCTCTCTCTGTTCTCTGTCGTCATGATACGGGACAGGGCCGGCGCAACCCGGCTGTCCCTCTCGCCGCCTGGCCCGGCGACCCATCACTGCAGACTACCACCGGAGGCCCGCAGGCGACCTGTCTCGAAGCAGGCCAAGGCTGATGCCGTGGCGGCGTTCAGGCTGTCGGCCCGGCCGTCCATGGGGATGAAGGCAGTGACATCCAGGCGCGCCCTGACCAGGCGAGACAGACCTGACCTCTCGGAACCGACGAACAGGGCCACCGGCTCGGCGAGTAGCTCCAGCCCGAAGATCGGCCGCTCCCCGTGTGCCTCCAAGCCCACCGACCACACACCCGCCCGGGCCCCCCCGGCGGCACACGACGCTAGCGACGGCACCG
>VXRE01000128.1:4579-19040 GCA_009838635.1 Acidimicrobiia bacterium
CCCCCCCCCCCCCCCCCCCCCGGCCCCCCGGGGCGGCACAGTCAGCTATCGAGGACACGGAAGCCACGGGGAGGTGCTCGAGCGCACCGGCGGCCGCCTTGAAGGCAAGAGCCGACAGCGGGGCGGCGCGGCGGCGCGGGACGACCATCCCCGTCATCCCGGCAGCCAGGGCGGAACGAGCGATAGCACCCACGTTGCGAGGATCCTCGAGATGGTCGAGCACCATCAGCGCAGGTACCAGTAGATCTTCCGGAGGCTCTAGGAGGCCCTCCAAAGGTGCGAAAGGAATGGGACGTGCCCTCGCCACCACGCCCTGCGGCGACTCGGTCTGCGCGAGGGGCCGGACATCGTCCACCGTCTCCACCAAAGCGCCTGCCGCCCGAGCCTCCGACACCAGATCATCGAGATCGCGGCGGGAACGCTCGACGGTGACAGCCCTGACACGGCCCGCGGCCAGGGCCGCCCGAACCGGATGGAGGCCCTCGACCCTACCGCCGATACCAGCGGACGCCATCGGCCGAGTCCTCGATCACGATCCCCGCTCCCGCCAGGTCATCCCGGATGGCATCGGCCCGGGACCAGTCGCGGGACTCGCGAGCCGCGGCGCGGGCGTCCACGAGCCGGCGGACCATGTCCTCGGCGCTCCCGGCCTCCACCTCGTAACGGGTCGCCAACCCGGTGAGCGCGTCCACCAGGCCTCCCAGCCCGGCGCTTTCCAGGTCAATTCCGAGCACACCCGCGACTTCCCTCACGGCCGTGATGAGCGGGCCGGCATCCTCGCCGCGATCCAGTCTGGCGTTGCCCTGGCGGACTGTCTCGAATACCGCCGCCAGAGCCTCCGCCGTGTTGAAGTCGTCCTCCATGGAGGTAACGAAGCGATCGATGGTGGCCACGTCCGGCCGGCCGGCCGACGGGGCTCGCCTGACGAAGGAGCGCAGCCGATCAAGGCTCGCCCGGGCGTCATGCAGGGAGTCCTCGGAGTACTCGATCGGAGACCGGTAAGAAGCCCTGAGGAGGAAGAGGCGGATTACCGGGCCACCGTAGGTCTCGATCGCCTCGGCCAGGTCGACAATGTGCCCGGTGGACTTCGAGAGCTTCTCCCCGCCCAGGTTCACCATGCCGTTGTGGAGCCAGTACCGTGCGAACAGCCCATCCGTCGCACCCTCTGATTGCGCGATCTCGTTCTCATGGTGGGGGAAGATCAGGTCGGCGCCCCCTGCGTGGATGTCGAACGGCAGGCCCAGATACTTGGCGGACATGGCGGAGCACTCGATATGCCACCCGGGCCTTCCATCTCCCCATGGTGACGGCCACGACGGCTCCCCCGGCTTGGCGCCCTTCCACAGCGCGAAGTCGAGCGGGTCCTCCTTGTCGATCCCCGGCTCCACCCGGGCGCCGATCCGGAGCTCGTCCACGTCGCGGCCCGACAGCTTGCCGTAGCCCTCCAGTGCTCGCACCCTGAAGTAGACGTCACCCCTGCTCGGGTATGCCAGGCCGCGGCTCACCAGGCGGGCGATCAGCTCGATCATCTCCGGGATGTGGCGGGTGGCGGCCGGGGTTCTGTCCGGATCGAGCACCCCGAGCCCGCGGTACGAGGTGAGGAACTGCTCCGTCATCTCCGCCACCAGGGCCTCGGTGGTCACGCCCAACTCGGCTGCCCGGTTGATGATCTTGTCGTCCACATCGGTGATGTTCTGGACGAAGAGGACGTCCCACCCTCTCCACATCAGGTAGCGGCGGATCACATCGAAGGCGACCGCGCACCTTCCGTGCCCGATGTGGGGCGCCGACTGCACCGTCGGTCCGCACACGTACATGCGGACGCGGCCATCTTCCAACGGCTCGAAGCTCTGGCGCGTCCTGCCGAGCGTGTTGTAGACCGTTAACACCGGAGACTCCTACCCGACAGCGTTCTGTGTCCCGGCCGGACCGGGAACCGCGGGCAAGAGTACCCCGTCAGCCCGATCCACCGGAAGGCGCAGCCTCGACCAGGAGCACCGACGCCCAAGCCGCCACGCCTTCGTCGCGACCGGTGAAGCCCATCCCGTCAAAGGTGGTGGCCTTGACGGATACCCGGTCGCGGCCGAGCCCCAGCGCCGCCGCGAGCCGGGTTCGCATCTCGTCACGATGGGGACCGATCCGCACCGTCTCCGCCACGATGGTGATGTCCAGGTTCGACGCGACCAGGCCGTCCGCTGCCACCGATCGCACCACCGAGCGCAGCATCTCCATGCTGTCGGCATCCTGCCAGCGCGGATCCGAGGACGGGAAATGAGTACCGATGTCACCCTTCCCGGCCGCTCCGAGCATGGCGTCGACAACCGCGTGCGCAGCTACATCCCCGTCCGACGTGGCGATGAGCCCGCGACCTGAGTCGACCACCACACCGGCCAGCCTCAGGGGAGGACTACCGCCGAAGCGGTGGGCGTCGAAGCCGAGACCGGTACGGAACGGGCCGGCGGTCATGGCCCTCCGGGACGCGACCCATGCCGGAGAAGTGCCTCCGCGAGCACCAGATCCTCGGGATACGTGATCTTCATGGCGGATCGTTCCCCGGTAACGGCCAGTACCCGACCTCCCAGCGCCTCCACCATGCTGGCATCGTCGTGAGGGGCATCCCCCGAGGCATGGTGGGCGTGAGCCCGGCGCAGCACCTCGGCCCGGAACACCTGGGGAGTCTGGGCGCAGGCGACATCCCTGCGGTCGATCGAGTCCAGGATGCGGACCCGACGGGAGTCGACCCGCTTCAGGGCATCGGCGATGGGAACCACCGGCACTACCCCGTCGGCGCCGCTCTCCGCCAGCAAGAGGTACATCCGCCTCATCAAGGCCGCCGAGGCCAGGGGGCGGGCGGCATCGTGAACCGCGATCACAGAGGCCTCCGCGTCGACCTCCGCGATCCCTCGGGCCACCGACAGGTGGCGCTCCGTCCCTCCTGTAACACCGCCGGGCACATCCCCGACAACCACCACTTCGCGTACGCCGCTCTCGAGGAGCGCGTCCCGTGCCCATTGCCAGAGGGGCTTGCCGGCAAGTCGCGTGGCGTGCTTGCGGGCCCCGAAACGAACACCTTGCCCCGCCGCGACCACTACGCCCCAGATCTCCATCCGGTTCGGGGCCAAGGCTCAGGCACCGGTGCCGGGAGAGCGCCAGGATCGGCGGTAGGCCCCGGCGAGGCTGCGTCCGCTCACTCCTCCGGCGTCTCCGGCTTGGGAAGGGCCAGGTCGATCCGTTCGAGGGCCTGATCCGGGGTGATGCGAAGCGCGAACGCCAACTCGCTGGACAGTGTGGTACGGGCCTTGGACAGCATCCGTTTCAGCGCCGGAGAAATGCCCTTGGCCTGCTGGGCGTGGGTCAGATCACGAACCACCTCCGCGACCTGGAAAATGTCGCCGGAGGTCATCTTCTCGTTGAGCACCTTGTACCACCGGCTCCAGTTGGCGCCGGAGTCCTGGGGTTCCTCCTTGAACTTCAACAGCACCCTTCCGGCCGCGGTCTTCGTGATCACCGGACGGATGGTCTCGTCAATGGTGTCCACCGGGATCAGGACCTTGAGCGATGACTCGGTGGCGATCTCGAGTTCGAAGTAGTAGCGAGATTCCCCGGCCAGGTCGAGCTTGGAGCGCTTGACGATCTCCGCCGCACCGTGATGGGGATGTACCACCTTGTCCCCGACCCGGAAAGAAGTCTGCTTCTTCTTCCCCGCCGCGGACTTGGCGGCGCCGGCGCGCCTGCGCGCCCGCACCCGCTTGGCGGGAACCTTCCGGCTCCGCGCCTTGGCCGGGGCCTTCTTGGCGGGAACCTTCTTCGGCTTGACCTCGACCTTCGGCGCGCCCGGATCAGTACCGCTCGGGGCGGCGTCGTCCGCGGAGACGGACGCCGTCAGCTCCTCGGGCCCCGTCCCCTTGCCGGTGGGCGTCTTGGCGGACCCCGCCTCCTCCTTCGCGGGCGACGGGTCGGTCCGCTCTTCGGAAGCCGCAGAGCTGTCTCCCTTGCCGTCCGTCAGCGATGCCGCCTCGGAGAGGGTGCCGGATCCGGTCTCGGTCATCTGCGCAATCAACCGGCCAGCCGCTGCCCGGCCGGGTTGACCCTCGTGTCCGCGGGACCCACGCCGAGGATGAGGCACAACCGCTCGGTGTCGTAGAGATCCTGCAGGGGCCGGTCCTGGAGCACTTCCATCCCTTCGGAGGCGAGCTCACCCCGGTCCCAGAAGTACTCGCGGCTGACCTTCGCACCGAGCTCCTGAACCCCTTCCATGATGTCGGAGAGCTGTAGCTCCACCATGTGCCGTTCATCACCCAGCCCGACTGCGAGGTTCTCCACCCTCATGCCGATCCGTCGCAACAACTCGGCTCGCTGCAGCACCGTGAGCGCGGCCCCGAGGGTGACCTGACCCGAAGCCTCCAGCCTGTCCAGATACTCCTCCGCCTCGGCCAGGCGGCCCCTGAAGCGCTCGAGCGTCTGGAGCTCCTGGTTGATGCGGACCATGAGTTCGGTGGCGCTCCGTAGTGGTTGCTTCCGGTGCCCGTAGAAGACGAAACCCTGGCGCCGCTCCTCGCTGATGGCGATCACGGGGCACCCTGTGGACCGGGCCAGGCGCTCGGCCGTGCGGAACCGGGCACCCGTCTCTTCGGTCGCGATGGCGGGATCGGGCAGCATGTGGACGTTGGCTCGCAGTATCTTCCGCACGTCAGTGTCCACGATGATCGCCCCGTCCATCTTGGCGAGCTCGGCCAGCATCGCCGGCGTGAAGTCGGCGTCTCGGAGATCGATTCCCCCGGCGGCGATCTTCTCGATGTGGGGACCCGATCCGACCACGACCAGCGCTCCGTTGCCTTGCTGGATGATCCGTTCTACTGCGGTGCGGATGCCGGTGCCGGGCGCCATCCGCGACAGCACCTCGAGGAATTCCTGATCCTCGGTCTCCCACCTCCTGGGGGATCGGCGGTCAAGCATGGAAACCATCTACGCGCAGGTTACAGGGATACGACACGGTGTGGCACGTCCAGGGAACGAGGCTCGCGATCACCGGCGATCTCCGGTACGGAAGATCCTCCAGAGTCCGATCACGACCAGACCCGCCAGCGCTGACCCGGCCAGTTCCGAGCCGATCGTCCATGGCTCGACCTCGCGGATGGCAAACTGGACCAGGGTCCCGCGCGCGGCAACTATCATCGTGCGGGAGTGTAGTTACATAACCAGAAAGGTCCGTGTTGAGCGACCGCGATCGGAACGGATCCCGGGGTTTTCCTCCGGACGAGGGCGATCCGCTCGGCAATATCAGCTTCGAGGAGTTCCAACTCAGAGAGCCATCGAGTTGGGAGGAGGCCGAGCACCAGCCGAGCATGGAACCCGAGGCGCACCTGACGTGCCCCTCCTGCTTCTCCCAGCAGTCCCCGGCCAACCGTCATTGCCAGGAGTGCGGCGCTCGCCTCGGAAGGCGTCGGATCGCGGTGGCGCCCATGCCGATACGGTCGGTGACAGCCGGCAACCGGGCGGTCCGGGTGATCATCACCGGCGTGGCATTCGTCGTGATCTTCGCCCTGATCATTCAGGCGATGAGGGGTGGCGATGAACCGGACACCGCGGTCGACGGGACCACCACCTCCACCGAGGCCACCGAGCCCACCATGGTCCTGGGCCCGCTAGAGGAGATAACCCCGATCTCCATCACCTGTTCGAGCGAGTACAACGCCGGCCTGGCATGCGAGAACCTGATCGACGGCGACGAGGCCTACTGGAACGATGCGAGCCGGAGGGGTGAGGACGCCCGCATAACGGTGACCTTCGTGAACCCTGTGGCGCTGGAGCAGGTCCAGATCATCAACGTCGACAACCTTGAGAAGTTCCGGCGCAACTACCGGGTCCGAGGCGTGGAGATCTTCGCCGATGACTTCCCCGGTGTGCCGTTCGTGGACGAGATACCGGACGCCAACGACCGGCCCCACGGCGTCCCCACGACCACCAACCACACCACCGTTCTGGAGATACGGGTCACGTCCACCTGGCCTTCGGAGGCCCTGGGCGGCGAAGCCTTCGACGAACTGGCCATCCAGGAGATCAAGTTCTGGGGCCGGGTACAGGACACCAGTGCCACGGAGCTTGTCGGCGCCTCATCCGGGTGATGTCCCGGTTCTTCGACCCGGCCGATCCCGACTTCATCGCTGACCCCTACCCGACCCTGAACGCACTGCGGGAGCGAGGACCCCTGCACTACGACGACGGGTTCGGCATCTGGCTGGTCACCCGGCACCAGGATGTCCGGGCGGTCCAGCTCGACCGCCGGTTGGGACGGGTGAAGGACGGCCATGCCCGCCCGCTCGACCTTCGCCCCATCCGGGAGTTGGGGCTCGAAGGTTGGGAGCCTTACTACCAGACGGAACGCCACTCGTTGCTGATGCTGGAGCCTCCAGAGCACACGCGTATCCGCGTCCTGATCAACCGCGCCTTCACCCCGCGGCGAGTTCGGGAGCTTCGCGAGCCGATTTGCTCCATCGCGGATCGCCTGCTGGAGGCCCTACGCGACCGGGACACCATCGATCTGCTGGCCGACTACGCCCAGCCTTACTCGGTGCGGGTGATAGCCACGCTCCTGGGAGCACCGGTGGAGGACACCGACCTGATGCTCGACTGGTCCCACGCCATCGTCAAGATGTACGAGCTCCATTGCACCCGTGAGCAGGCGGAAGCCGCCATCGACGCGTCCGTGGAGTTCCTGGCCTGGGCGTCGGCGCTGATCACGTCCCGGCGCGCCGACCCCAAGGATGATCTGATCACCGCCATGTGCCTTGCTGAGACGGACGACGGCGGCCTGACCGACGCCGAGATCGCATCCACCGTGATCCTGCTGCTCAACGCCGGACACGAGGCGACGGTCAACACCATGGGTAACGGGACCGTGGCGGCCATGAACCATGGGCGAGCCTGGGAACGTCTAGCCCGCCGGGAGGTGCCGCCGGCCGTGGCCATCGAGGAGATGATGCGCTTCGACCCTCCGCTCCAGATGTTCGAGCGCTACGTGCTGGAGGACGGTGTCGAGGTGGCCGGAACCGTGCTGCCCAAGGGCGAGAGGGTGGCGGTCCTGTTCGGGGCGGCCAACCGTGATCCCCGCCGGTACGAGGATCCCGATACGTTCCGGGTGGACCGGGGTGACTCGGATCACATCACCTTCGGGGCCGGTGTTCATCACTGCATCGGGGCCCCGCTGGCGCGCCTGGAGCTGGAGATCGCGCTCGATCGCCTGATCGACACGTTCCCCGATGCCTCCCTCGCGGATCAACCGGTCCGTGAGGACGGCTTCGCCATCCGCGGCTACCAATCCGTCAACCTGTCAACCGGGGGCTGAGCCATGCAGATGATCATCGATACCGACACCGCCTCTGACGACGCGGTAGCCCTGGCGATGGCCCTCAACCACCCCGACGTGGAGGTGGTGGCGATGACGACAGTGGCCGGCAACTGCTCGCTCGAGGACACGACCCGCAACGCCCTCTACACCGCCGAGCTGTGCGGATCGGCCGTACCCGTCTACGCGGGCGCCGACCGTCCCCTGCTGGTGAAGGCCCGCGAGGCCACCTGGTTCCACGGGATGGACGGGCTCGGCGACCAGGGATACCCGCCCCCGTCCCGCTCCGCCGAGGAGGAGGACGGCGTCAGCGCCCTCATCAACCACATACGGGGCAATCCCGGCTCCACCCTGGTGACCCTCGGGCCGCTCACCAACGTGGCGCTCGCCCTGGCGCAGGCTCCCGACCTCGTGGGCCTGGTGGGCCGCTGCGTGGTCATGGGAGGCACCGCCAATACGGTGGGCAACGTCACGCCCGCAGCGGAGTTCAACCTGTGGTTCGATCCCCACGCCGCCCGGATGGTCTTCGCCTCCGGGCTTCCGATCGAGATGGTCGGATGGGAGATATGCCGCTTCGAGGCCGGCCTGGACGCAGCGGAGCAGGCCGCCCTCCGAGCGCTTGACACCTCCCTCGCCCACTTCTTTCTGGACTGCAACTCCACCGCGATGGAGGCCGCCCACCGCCAGTCCGGCACCCGCCGGCTGGAACTCCCCGACCCGACCGCCATGGCGGTCGCGATCGACAAGCGCAGGGTGGTGACCGCCAGCTCCCGCCACTACGTGGAGGTGGAGGCAGAGAGTCCGCTGACCAGGGGAATGTCGGTAGTCGACTCCCTGGACGTAACGGGAAAGCCTGCCAACGTCGAAGTAGTCAACGCCATCGACAACGACCTGTTCAAACAGATGATCTTCGAGGCAGCCGGCGCGTAATCCGGTTCGTATCCGCCCAGCAGGTCTTCCAGCCATCTCCGCCGCCGCTCGCCGAGACCCTTATCCGGGAGGACCGACGCGCTGGAGCCTCCACGCGAGCCCATATGTATTACCATATGGGCATGGCCCGTCGTGAAGTTCTGGTACAGCTCGATGACAACCTCGTGGACCAACTGGACCGCTTGGCCAAGGCATCGGGCACCAACCGCTCCGAACTCCTCCGCCGTGGAGCCCGGGCGGTCATCGCAGCCGAGGAAGCCGCGGCCGCCGACCGCGAACTGGCCGACGCCTACCGGCGCCTACCCCCGGATGGCGCGCTGGTGCGATCAGCGGCCCGGTTAGCAGCCGAGACTGTCCCCGAGTGGTAGGTGGTCTCGAGAAACGAGATCTACTGGGCCGATCTCGGTCCACCTGCCGGAAGGCGACCCGTGTGCGTGGTTACACGGAACGCAGCGGCCGCAATGCTTACCTCTGTCACCTGCGCGCCCATCACCCGTACGGTGCGGGGTATCACGTCGGAAGTGGAGGTAAGTCCGGAAGAAGGGCTACCCGAACCCTCGGCAGTCAACTGCGACAACCTCATCACGGTCCCGATCTCGTGTCTCGACTCCAATCCGGTGGGACGGCTTGGCGAGTTCAAGAGGGCCGCGCTGGACCGGGCCCTGCGCTACGCCCTCGACATCCAATACTGATGTAGTCAAGGTCATGGATACGGATCGCTTCAAACAGATGATCTTCGAAGCCGCCGACGGCTAGCCCTGTTCACATCCGCCGAGTAGGTCTCCCAGCCATCTCCGCTGCCGCTCGCCGAGACGCTCGTCCGGGAAGACCGACTCCACCAGAGCTTCCACCTGTCCGGCGTGGGAAAGCCCTGTCCTCGCGAGGAGCTGCCGGACGTCGGTCACGTCGCTCGATCGGGCCGCCCGGACCTTCATGGCCAGCATGTGCTCCGGTGACGCGGCGACGACCTTCAGGGCGGGATCGTCGAAGACCACATTGGCGTGCCGGTCCGGTGCCGTGGGTAGGTAGGGCGTGGCTTGCTCGTTGAGCCAGGTGCTCGGCCATCCCCGGGCGCGGGCTATGTCGCGCACGGCTTCAATCACCGGGCCATGCCCTTCGATGATCGCGGCATCTATGTCACGGGTCAGCTTGTCGCTGTCATAGGCCAGGGCCATGGCAGCTCCGCCAACTATGTAGACGCGCCCGGTGGCTCCCCGGGCTCGAAGCCTTTCGGCGAGTTCGGACAGGGCGGCGCGGAGTTCGGTCTCGGTAAGCATCTCCCCTAGACGACCTCCAGCTCCCAGGCGGGGAACCAGATCCCATGGGCCTCGAACGCGGCGGGGGTGGTGAGGATCGTGGCGGCGCGTTCCCGCGGGAAACGCCGCCCCGCGTACCAGAACGACGGGAGGTGGCGGTCATGGGCGAACACCCAGCCGGGAGCCGGGATGCCGGCGTGGTAGCAGAGGTGTTCGGTGTAGGCAGCGAGGAAAGCGTCCCAGCGCGGGTCGAATAGCTCCGGCTCGCAGGCCACCAGCAGCTTGCGGTCCTCCGAACGCGCTTGCTGGAACACCATCCCGAAGTCGTGCAGGACGATCCGCAACCGGAAGTCGTCATCGGCTTCCCTCAGCATCGGCACGTACCTGTCCAGCGTGTTGGCGGCGATCGTCACGTCCACGCCGCTACCCGTATCAGCCGGTACCTGCTCCAAGGCCTCAACCATGGCGTGAGAGTAACGACCCGAACCGCGTGTTCGGGCAGAAACCGACATCCCGGGAGTCATCCCAATACCGGGCCAGCACCACCCGGTCGTGAGATCAGCGGCACGGCTAGTAGCCCGAACCGTCCCCGAGCGGTACGTGGCTTCGAGAAACTAGATCTACCGGGCAAATCTCGGTCCAAGTAGGGAATTGATCTTCTAAGCAACCGGTGAATCAGCTCGTTGTTAGTTTATGCTTGATTCGACTGACCACTGACCACTGACCACTGACCACTGACCACTGACCACTGACCGCTATGTCTCGCCCTTGCGGAAGGGGAGGCCGTCGGCGGCGGGTGGGCGGAGCCGAGAGGTAGCGAACAGCAGCACCACGAGGACCGCGATGTGGGGGGTGATGGCCGGGAGCTGGTTGGGCACGCTGGTCGAGTTCATGTACCAGAACCCCACCGCGATCGCCACGATGGCCAGCTGCAGCGTCCCGGTGTATCCCCTCCGCTTCAGGATGCGCCACAGCAGCAGGAGGCCAATGGCGATGACCACCAGGAGCAGCAGGCCGTGGGCGGCGTTCTCGTCGCGGAGGCGCAGGGTCTCGGTGAAGCCGAAGAGCAGCGCCCCCCGGGCCGTTCCGATCGGGTTCCAGTTGCCGAAGATCATGGTGGCCAACCCGATGTAGCCCTTCCCCTGGGTCTGGCCCTCCTTGTACAGCCCGGACAGTTGGATCGCAAGGAAGCCGCCCCCGAGCCCGGCCAGGAAGCCGCTGATCACCACGCCGTAGTACTTGTACTTGTAGACGTTGACGCCGAGCGAGTCGGCCGCGTGCGGGTGCTCGCCGCAGCTTCGTAGCCGTAGCCCGAAACGGGTCTTCCACAGGACGAGTATGGCGATGGGTAGGGCCAGGTAGGCGATCATGGTCAGCCATGACATCTGGAACATGAAGCCGCGCAGGATCCCGGCCAGGTCCGAGATGAAGAAGATTCCGCCGCGCTCTATCGCGCCCAGGATGTCCGGGCTCTCCCAGCCGAAGATCGTGCCGCCCGCCAGGACGGGCAGCGTGAAGTTGCTCACCCCGGAAATGGTCGGGGACTGGGTGATCGAGCCGCCGCGATCAGAGAAGTGCAGGTCGGAGAGGAACCGGGTCAGGCCGGGCGCCATCAGGTTGATGGCGACCCCGGCGATTATGTGATCCACGTTGAACCCGACCGCGGCCACCGCCATGACGAGGCCTCCCATGGCACCGGCCACGGCCGCGAGGAGCATGCCGAACCAGGGACCGCCGATCATCGTCCCGAAGGCCCCGAACCAGGTGCCCAGGATCAGCATCCCCTCCAGGCCGATGTTGACCACCCCGGACCGCTCCGAGAAGATCCCCCCCATGCCGGCCATCAGGATCGGAACCGACCAGGCCAGGGCGATGGCCCACGTTCCGCTCGAGGTCAGGTCGTCCGTCGGCAGGGAGGCGAACTGCTGGGTGGAGGCGAGCAGGAGCACCGCGCCCAACCCGTAGACTATCCAGCGGCGATTGCCGCTCACGAGGTTCGCCCCGAGGCTCCTCGATGGTCGCGCGCGCAGGGCACTCACGTGTCTGCCTCCTCGGCTGCGGCGGGGCTATCGACCTGTGCGGACGCGGCTGCCGCGGCCTCGATCCTCCTGCGTCGCTGGGCCAGCGCGTAGGCGATCACGGCGAACAGGATGATCACCGCCACCATGATCGTGACGATCTCGCGCGGGGCGTCACCACGGACCTCCAGCACGCCCGACGCCCGCTCCAGCCAGCCGAACGCCAACGCCGCCACGGCCGCCCCCACGGCGTGGTTGCGCCCCAGCAGCGCCACCGCGATACCGGCGAAGCCCAGCCCTTGCGGGAACCGGAGGCTGTAGAAGTGCTGGTCTCCGAGCAGGTCCGCCATACCGACCAGCCCGGCCACCGCCCCGCTGAGGAGCATGGCCAGGACGATGGTCCGCCTGGGCGGCACGCCGCTCGCCTCGGCGGCCCACGGGTTGGCGCCGGTGGCGCGCAGGTCGTATCCGAGCCGGGAGCGGTTGATGATGAGGTGGTACGCGACGCCCACCAGCGCCGCCACGAGGATGAAGCCGGTCAGCTCGACCCGCTTGATCTCGCGGGTCGCCAACTCCACGATCGGGTTGAGGCTGGGGAACCAACCGGTGGTGGCGATGTCACCCAGTCGGGTGTCGAGCGACTCCGACTCGATCTTCCACCGGCCGAGCAGGAACGACACCACCCCGGAGACCGCGATGGCGTTGAGCATGATGGTGGAGATGACCTCGTGGACGTTCCGGGTCACCTTCATCCAGCCCGCCAGCCCCGCCCAGGCGGCCCCCACGATCATCGCCGTCAACAGGATGATGGCGATGTGGAGCGGCGGGAAGAGCGAGCCCACGCCGGCTCCGACGTAGGCGGCGAAGAACGCCGCCAGGATGTACTGGCCCTCCACGCCGATCTGGAAAAGGTTCATCCGCATGGCGATGGCGAAGGCGATGCCCGACAGGTAGAGCGGGGTCGCCCGGTTGAACGACTCGATCACCGTCTCCAACCGGCTGCCGTACTCCCATATGTTGCCGAAGGCCACGAGTGGATCGGCCCCCGACACCACCAGAACGAGCGCGGCCACCAGGAGCGCCAGCCCCACCGCGGCCAATGGCGGTCCTACCACACGGCGCACACCGGTCCAGCTCACGCGGCCGCCCCCGTCATGTAGGCGCCCAACTCCCTCGGCGTGACCCTGGCCGGATCCAGCCTGGCCACGATCTCACCGCGCAGCATCACGAGGAGCGTGTCGCTCAGGCCGATCAGCTCCTCGAGATCGGCCGAGATCAGCAGCAGTCCCAAACCTTCCGCCCGGGCCCGGCGCAGGTCCTCCCAGACGGCGGCCTGCGAGCCGACGTCGATACCTCTCGTGGGGTGGGCCGCGATCAGCGGGTTGCATTCGATGGCCAGTTCCCGGCCCACCACCAGTTTCTGCTGGTTGCCGCCGGAAAGGGCATGGACGGGCGTGTGGACACCGGGTGTGCGCACGTCGAAGCGTTCGACGACGTTGGAGGCATGGTCCCTGGAAGCCTCATCGTCGATCCATACCCGGGAGCTCAGGAAGCGGCGCCGCGTCTGGTGCCCCAGGATGCTGTTCTCCCAGACCGGGGCCGGCAGCAGCAGTCCCCGCCGGTGGCGATCCTCGGGGATGTACCCCATTCCGGCTTCCCGGCGTTGCCGCACCGACCAGCCGGTCACGTCATCACCGTGCAGATGGATTGAGCCTCCGGTCACCGGTGCGATTCCCAGGATCGCCTCCACCAACTCACCCTGGCCGTTGCCCTCCACGCCTGCCACACCTACGATCTCGCCGCACTGGACCGAGAATCCGACATCCCGCAGCCTCGTCACCCCGGCCTCGTCCACCACCGAGATGCCCCTGACCTCAACGGCGGTCTGGTCGGTGACGGTCACCTCCCGCGTCTCGGGGGTGGGAAGTTCCGAGCCCACCATCAACTCGGCCAGGTCCTGGGCGGTCACGTCCTCCGGCTTGACCCGCGCCACCGACCGGCCCTGGCGGAGCACCGTGATCGTGTCTGCTATCTCCAGTACCTCGTCCAGCTTGTGGTCGATGAAGATGATGGTGTGTCCCTCGGTCTTGAGCTCCCTCAGGTTGCGGAACAACTCCTCAACCTCCTGGGGAACCAGCACCGCGGTGGGCTCGTCCAGGATGAGGATGCGCGCCCCGCGGTAGAGGATCTTGATGATCTCGATCCGCTGCCTCTCCCCCACCTCCAAGGTCCCGACCGCGTCATCGAGGTCGAGTGCCAAGCCGTAGGCCTCACCCAGCTCCCCCAGCCGGGACCGGGCGGTTGCGAAGTCGATCAACGCCCCCTTGGACGGCTCCGCACCGAGGATCACGTTCTCGATCACCGTGAGGTTGTCGGCCAGCATGAAGTGCTGGTGGACCATCCCTATACCCACGTCGATCGCCTCTCTGGGGGAGGAGAAGGTGCGCTCCTGATCGAGCACCTCGATGCTTCCCTCATCGGGAGCCTGCATCCCGTAGAGGATCTTCATGAGCGTCGACTTGCCGGCGCCGTTCTCGCCGCAGATGGCGTGGATCTCGCCCGCCTCCACGACGAGGTCGATGCGGTCGTTGGCCAGCACACCGGGGAATCGTTTGGTGATTCCCGTCAACCGCACCGCGACGCTCATCGGCTCATCATCCCTTCGTCAGCCGACGCTCGTCACCTTGTCTCCCGATCGGGCCTCCGTCAACCCGCGTAGTCGGCGGGGTCGCGGCTCACCACGATCTCGCCGGAAACGATCTTCTCCTTGAAGGCGTCGAGCTCGGCCGTTATGTCGTCCACGTGGCCACCGGAGGTCGAGTACCCGACGCCGTCCACCGACAGGTCGAACACCTGCGGACCCGGCGCGAACGTGCCCGACTGGATCGCCTGGATGGTGTTGAACACCGCCA
>VXRE01000128.1:19140-34654 GCA_009838635.1 Acidimicrobiia bacterium
GGACCCGGCGCGAACGTGCCCGACTGGATCGCCTGGATGGTGTTGAACACCGCCACGTCCACCCGCTTGAGCATCGACGTCAGGATGTAGTCCTGGAAGTCGGGGGCGGTTAGGTACTGGTCGGAGTCGACCCCGATCGCCCACACATGGGTGTTGTTGGCCTCGGAGTAGTCCTTGGCGGCCTGGAACAGGCCACCCCCGGTGCCGCCCGCCGCGTGGTAGACCACATCGGCGCCCTGCTCGAACATCGACTGCGCTATCACCCGTCCCGCCGCCGGATCGTTGAAACCACTGAAGTCAGGCGGCTCCGTCACGTACTGGGAGATGACATGGATCGACGGATCGATGGCTTGGACACCGGCCAGGAACCCGGCCTCGAAAGCATGGATCAACGGGATGTTCACCCCGCCGATGTATCCCACGATCCCCGTTTCCGACTTGAGGGCCGCCGCCACGCCCACCAGGAAGGAGCCCTGCTCCTCCGAGAAGATGAGGCCTGCCACGTTCGGGGCGTCCACCACCGAGTCAACGATCGCGAAGTTCGTTTCCGGGTACTCCGCGGCCACATTGGCCATCGGGTCTCCGAACAGGAACCCGACCCCGATCACCAGATCGGCGCCCTCCGACGCCTGCAGCGCCAGCAACTCCTCACGGTTGGTCCCGTCCTCGTTGGCCGACGCCTCCGAAGTGGAGACCCCCAACTCGGCGGCCGCCTTGTCGAGGCCCGCCGCCGCTGCGTCGTTGAACGACTGATCACCCCGACCACCGATGTCATAGACCAGACCGATACTGATGGGCTCACCCGCCGGAGCCTGGGTGGTCGCGGAGGTCTCGGAGGTCGCCTGGGCTGCGGTCGTTGCGGGCGTCTCATCGCCGCCGCAAGCGGCCGCCAGCAGCCCGAAGGCCGCCAGCACGATCAACAGCCTGGTCTTAACGCGCATGATTCTGGATCCTTTGATTCGGGCCCCGATGTACAGGGACGGGTGGGTTGGACATTCTACGCCGGGTGAACGGTCGCCGCTAATGGGGAGCCGGAGGATGTGACCGCCTCGCGCCGGATGCGCGGAGCGGTCGGATAGCGGACAGTCAGGAGGAGTCGACCAGATCCAACGGGGGGCTGTCGGGGGTGTCGACCATCTCGAAGATGAGCGAATCGCCGTCGGGATCAGCATCCACCACGATGGTGGTACCGGGCGTGTACTCACCCAGCAACACCTGCTCGGCCAGCGGATCCTCGAGGTACCGCTGGATGGCCCTGCGCAACGGGCGGGCGCCCAGGTCGCGGTCGTAGCCCCTGGAGACCAGGAAGGTCTTGGCGGCGTCGCTGAGCACCAGGTCGAGGGATTGGGTGGCCAGTTGCTCCCGGTCCCGCACCAGCATCAGGTCGACGATCTGCTTGACCTCATCCCCCGTCAGCGGATGGAAGACGATCACCTCGTCGATCCGGTTGAGGAACTCGGGCCGGAAGTGCTTCTTCAGGTTGTCGGTCAGCTTCTCCTTCATCTTCTCGTAGGTGATCTCGTCGCTCTCCTGCTGGAACCCCACCGCCTTCTTGCGCAGCGACTCGGACCCGAGATTGGAGGTCATGATGATCACGGTGTTCTTGAAGTCCACCGCCCGACCCTGAGCATCGGTCAGGCGACCGTCCTCGAGGATCTGGAGAAGGGTGTTGAAGACGTCGGAATGGGCCTTCTCGATCTCATCGAACAGGACCACGGAGAAGGGCTTGCGGCGCACGGCCTCCGTGAGTTGGCCACCTTCGTCGTAGCCCACGTAGCCGGGCGGAGACCCGACCAGACGGCTCACCGTGTGCTTCTCCATGTACTCGGACATGTCGAGCTGGACGAGAGCATCCTCGTCTCCGAAAAGGAACTCGGCCAGCGCCTTGGCGGTCTCGGTCTTCCCCACCCCAGATGGACCGAGGAAGATGAACGAACCACTGGGCCGCTTCGGGTCCTTGAGGCCCGCCCTGGTGCGCCGGATGGCCCGGCTCACCGCCGAGATCCCGTCGTGCTGGCCGATGATCCGCTTGTGGAGCTCCTCCTCCATGTGGACCAACCGGGCGGTCTCCTCCTCGGTGAGCCGATGGACCGGGATGCCGGTCCACTGGGCGAGCACGTCGGCGATCTCGTCCTCATCGATCAGCGTGTCATCCACCACGGCGGACGACTCGGCCGACTCGGCCTTGTAGCGGGCCCGGTCGGAGATCAGAGCCCGCTCCTGGTCGCGGAGTTGGGCCGCCCGCTCGAACTGCTGCGCGGAGACCGCTTCCATCTTGTCGTTGCGCACCGCGCTCAACTGGTCGTCGATCTGGCGGATCTGGGAACTGGAGGAACTCCGGAAGATCCGGTTGCGGCTGCCCGCCTCGTCGATCAGGTCGATGGCCTTGTCGGGGAGGAAGCGATCCGAGATGTAGCGGTCGGCGAGGGTGGCGGCCATCTTGAGCGCGCTGTCGGTAAAGCGCACCGAGTGATGGGCCTCGTACCGGTCCTTGAGTCCGTGCAGTATCCGGACCGTCTCGGCAACGGTGGGCTCGTCCACGTGGATGGGCTGGAACCGGCGCTCCAGGGCGGAGTCCTTTTCCAGGTACTTGCGGTACTCCTCCAGGGTGGTCGCCCCGACGGTCTGCAGCTCGCCCCGGGCCAGCATGGGCTTCAGAATGCTGGCGGCGTCGATGGCGCCCTCCGCCGCTCCCGCACCCACCAGGGTGTGTATCTCATCGATGAAGAGGACGATGTCTCCCCGGTTCTTGATCTCCTTCAGGACCTTCTTGAGGCGCTCCTCGAAGTCGCCGCGGTAGCGGGACCCCGCCACCAGGGCACCCAGGTCGAGGGTGTAGATCTGCTTGGTGTTGAGGGTGTCGGGGACCTCGCCCGCCACGATCCGCTGGGCCAGGCCCTCCACGATCGCCGTCTTGCCCACCCCGGGCTCGCCGATCAGCACCGGATTGTTCTTGGAGCGCCTCGAGAGTATCTGCATGACCCGTTCGATCTCGGGGTAGCGACCGATCACCGGATCGAGCGCATGATCACGGGCCATCTGGGTGAGGTTGCGTCCGAACTGGTCCAGCACGGTCGAACCCGATTGGGACGAACCCCTACCGGAGGGGGCGGTGCCGGCGCGGGCGGGCTCGTCCCCGGAACCGCCGGAGAGGAGCTGGATGATCGTATGCCTCACTCTGGGCAGGTCGGCACCCAACTTCTCCAGCACCTGGGCCGCCACCCCGTCCCCCTCCCGGATCAGGCCGAGGAGGATGTGCTCGGTGCCGATGTAGTTATGTCCCAGCTGCAGCGCCTCCCGCAGGCTCAACTCCAGGACTTTCTTCGCCCGGGGAGTGAACGGGATGTGCCCGGCCGGGGACTGGTGTCCCTGCCCGATGGTCTCCACCACCTGGCTACGCACGGAATCCAGCCGGATGCCGAGGTTCAGCAAGCCGCGGGCGGCGACCCCCTCGCCTTCGTGGATGAGACCGAGGAGGATGTGCTCGGTTCCGATGTAGTTGTGGTTGAGCAGCCGCGCTTCTTCCTGGGCCAGGACCACCACCCTGCGGGCCCGGTCGGTGAAGCGTTCGAACACTGGCGGTAAACCTCCAACCCGTCGGCTCTGTCTATCAGGATACAAGCTTAGGAGAGCTCATCCCGGTAACCGGCGACTATAACGCGAGGCGGTGACAACGCGATGCTGGAGAGCGGCACCGTCCGCTTACCATACGGCGCTGATCCGCATCTGCGACGGAGGCCATGTCCACCGAGATCATCAGGAACCTGATCGAGATTCCCGGCGTCTGGGAGCGAATGGACCGCGTCGAGGAACGGCTGCTCGACGCGTCGCAGGCCGGTGACGACTTTCTCACCGAGATCGCGCAACACTTGCTGGTGGCGGGAGGCAAGCGATACCGGCCCGTCCTCACCCAGCTGGCCGGGGAGTTCGGTCCGACCCGCGACCGCCGGCTGATCGAGGCCGGCACGGCTGTGGAGCTGATCCACATCGGATCCATGTACCACGACGACGTGATGGACGGCGCCCACACCCGGCGCGGCACGGAGTCCGTCAACGCCAGGTGGGACAACTCTCTCGCCATCCTGTCCGGTGACTTTCTCATCGCCAGGGCATCGGAGATCGCCGCCACGTACCTGGGCATGGAGTCGGTCGAGCTCCTGGCGCACACCTACCGAGAGTTGGTCACCGGCCAGGCTCTGGAGCTCCGGCTGACCGGTGACGTCGGCCACGGACCCGCCGACCACTACCGGGTGATCGGCGGCAAGACCGCCAGCCTCATCAGGACCTCCGCCCGGCTGGGCGCGCTGGCGGCCGACGCCGCCGCCGAGACGGTCGAGGCTGTCTCCACCGCCACCTGGGAGCTCGGGATGGTGTTCCAGATGACGGACGACGCCCTCGACCTGGTGTCCACCGAGGCGGAACTGGGCAAGCCGGCCGGGAGCGACATCCGCCAGGGCGTGTACACGCTTCCGGTCCTCTATGCCCTCCGAGGGCCGGACGGGAGCCGGATAAGAGCCCTACTGGGACGAGAGGGGCCGATGACCGGTGATGCGGTGGATGAGGTGATCGGACTCGTGACGGATGGCGGCTACGTGCAGCGGGTGCTCGACGAGTGCCGCCAGCGCCTCGCCAGAGCCGCCGACGCTACCGCCGGCCTGCCCGACATCGAGGCCCGGGAGGTATTCCGGCGCATGGGCGAGTTCCTAGTCGATCGAGTGGGATCCGTCCGGATGGTTTGATAGTTCTTAGTAATTAGTTGATAATATTGGTTAGCAACTAGCAACTAGCAACTAGCAACTAGCAACTAGCAACTAGCAACTAGCAACTACAGATTAGGCCTCGGGGCGCAGATGGGGGAACAGGACCACCTCGCGGAGGTTCCTCTGGTCGGTCAACAGCATCACCAGCCGATCAACACCGATGCCAAGACCTCCGGTGGGGGGCATGCCGAGCTCCAGCGCCTGCAGGAAGCCTTCGTCCACCGGGTGGGCGGTGTCATCCCCGGCCGCGCGGGCTGCCGCCTGAGCCTCGAAGCGAGCCCGCTGGTCGAGAGGATCGTTGAGCTCGGTGAACGCGTCCACGACCTCGGCGCCGGCGATGTAGAGCTCGAAGCGTTCCACCAGGCCCTCGACAGAACGGTGCTGGCGGGCCAGCGGGGAGATGTCAATGGGGTGGTCGATGACGAAGGTGGGCGCCCACAGGTCGTGCTCGACACGCTGGTCGAACACCTCTTCGACCAGTTTGCCGAATCCCCAGTCCAGATCAGCCTGCAACCCGGCCGCCTCGGCCAGGGCCCGTAGCTCTGCAACGGGAGTGGCCGGCGTTACGGCGGCGCCCAGCGCCTGGGACACCAACTCGAGCATGGGCACCCGCCGGAAGGGAGGCCGGAGGTCCAGCCGGCGGCCCCGGTAGGTGACTTCGGTGGCGCCGATCACCCGCTCCGCCACGGCCGGGATCACCTCTTCCATCAGGCGCATGATGTCGTGGTAGTCGGCCAGGGCCTGGTAGGCCTCGAGGGTGGTGAACTCGGGGTTGTGCCTGGCGTCGATCCCCTCGTTGCGGAAGACACGGCCCAACTCGAACACCCGCTCCATGCCGCCCACGATCAGCCGCTTGAGGTGCAGCTCGGTGGCGATCCGCAGGTACATGGGTAGCCCGAGGGCGTTGTGGTAGGTCTCGAACGGGCGAGCCAGCGCCCCGCCCGCCTGGACCTGTAACACCGGCGTCTCGACCTCCACGAACCCGCGTTCCTCGAACTGGCGGCGCAACTCGGACACCACGCCGGCTCGGACCTCGGCGATGCGCCGGGACTCGGGATTGACCAGGAGATCCAGCTCGCGGCGGCGGAACCGGACCTCGGTGTCCTTGAGTCCGTGCCACTTGGCCGGCAGGGGCCGCATGCTCTTGGCCAGCAATGCGAAGGCGGCCAGGTGAACGCTCAACTCACCGCGGCGGGTGGTCATCACCTCTCCACGGGCCCAGATCCAATCGCCCTGATCCAGATCCTCGAAGCGCGCCAACCCGTCCTCGCCGAGCCCCCCGGCCTCCGCGAACAGCTGGATCTGTCCCGAGTGGTCCTGGAGCACCCCGAAGATCAGCCTCCCGAGGCGCCTGGAATTCATGAGGCGTCCGGCCACCCGGACCTCTACCCCGGTCCTGGTGTCTGCGTCCAAGCTGCCGAACCGCTCGTGCAGCTCGGCGGCGGCCGCATCCCGGTCGTATCCCAGCGGGTATGGCTCGACACCTTCGGCACGAAGCCGGGCGACCTTCTCGAGCCGCCGGGCGGTGAGTGGGTGCTCAGCGAGACCGGCCCCTTCGGGGACCTCGCTCTCGGGTGGTGTCTCGGGCCCTGCCATCGGTGGGCAGGCTACTCGCCCCGGCTCAGAGATTGCGCTCCCATACGATCCGGAGCCCTTCGAGGGTCAGGGTGGGGTCCACGGTGCTGACCAACCGCGACAACGGGACGATGAACGAGGCGATCCCGCCGGTGGCCACGGTCGCCACCCGTCCGGCGCCTGTCCTGTCCATCTCTTCGAGGATCCGGGCCAGGATCCCATCTACCAGGCCCGCATAGCCGTACAGCAGCCCGCTCTGGATCGCCTCCACTGTGCCCCGACCCACCACGGACCGGGGCTCCACCAGGTCCACCCGCCGCAGGGCGGCCGTGGCCGACACCAGCGCGTCCATCGAGACCTCGAGTCCGGGAGATATAGCGCCGCCGATGTAGGCGCCGTCCGCATCCACCACGTCGAAGGTCGTGGCGGTCCCGAAGTCCACCACTACCGCGGGGGCGCCGTAACGCTCCCGCGCCGCCACTGAGTTGACCACCCGGTCGGCGCCCACCTCCCGGGGGTTGTCGATCTTGATGGCCATCCCGGTCCTGACCCCCGGCCCCACCACCAGGACCCGTGATCCGACCAGCTTCTCCAGCGAAGAGCGCAATGCGTTGGCCACCGGCGGAACCACCGACGACATGGCCGCCCCTTCGAAGTCATCGGCGCGGTAGCCGGTCGGGCCCAGCAAGCCGCGCAACAGGATCGTGAACTCGTCCTCGGTACGTTCCCGACCGCTCGATAGGCGCCACCGAGCGACTATCTCGGAGCCGTCGAACAGGCCGATCACCGTCTGGGTGTTGCCGATGTCGATTGCCAGGAACACGGTCAGGCCGCCCCGCCCGGCGACTCCATGGCCCGTTCACCCGCGGTCATGGTTCCCTCCGATCCGTACAGGAGGCTGGGATGTCCCAGCCTTACGCCGCGATCCGCCGGCGCGCCGCGCCGGTCGGCGACCAGATACACGTTATCGATGATCCGCACCGGCCCGAAGCGCGCTGCCGCCACCAGAACCGTCTCGCCCTCGGCGGTGGTTACCGGGGTCATCGTGGCAGCCTCGCACAGGCGGGCGTACTCCAGCGCATCCTCAGTAACCGCACTCCGAACGGCCGCCTCCAGCACGGTGGACCTGCGCTCGCCCCGGTCGAACCGGTCGGCCGCGAGCATCAGACCTCGCGACAGGGTCAGAGCCTCGGCTCGACGCGCTCCCAGCAGCACGTTGCGCGACGACAGGGCCAGGCCGTCGACCTCCCTCACCAGGGGGCAGCCCACCACCTCGACCGGGAAGCCCAGGTCTCGGACCAGGCGGGTGATCAACGCCAGCTGCTGGGCATCCTTCCGCCCGAAGTAGGCCCGCTGGGGCTGCAGACCGGCCAGCAGCTTGGTTACGACGGTCGCCACCCCTGCCATGTGACCGGGACGGAACTCCCCTTCCAGCCGCTCCCCGATACCGGCCACCGTCACGCCGGTCAGGGGCCGGCTCGGAAACATCTCCTCCGGGCCGGGAACGACCATCAGGTCCACGCCGCATGCCTCGGCAAGCGCCAGGTCACGGTCCGGATCGGCCGGGTAGCGGGCCAGGTCGGCGGGGTTTTCGAACTGCAGCGGGTTCACATAGAGCGTGGCCATGGTCTGATCGCACTCGGCCACCGAACGCTCCATCAGCGAGAGATGGCCCTCGTGGAGGAAGCCCATGGTCGGCACGAGTCCCACCACGCCGCATGCCTGCGCCCGGGCCTCCGCCATCGTGGCCACCACTCTCAGGGCGACCCCCCTCCCTCGGCGGCGGGACCCGGCGATCGCGAGCCGGCCGGTGGGCGGGCGGCCAGCCGGAGTATCTCCTCCACCTCGACCCGCCCGGCCAGCTGGGCGGTCAGCCTGGTCAGGACCCTGAAGGCTTCCGATGCGTCCGGAGCGTGGCGGTCCACCGCCTCGATCTGGCGCCGGACGGTCCCGAGGTCGCCCCGCGAGATAGGACCGGTCAGCGACTCCCGGAAGCCCAGGTCGAAGGCGTTGGCAACCGCCTGCTCCACCATGGGGCGGGCCGCCGCCGGATCCACGCCGGCCTCCGTGAACATGTACTCCGCCACGCAGAGCGCCGCCGAGACGTAGTTGGCGGCCACGCCTCCCGCCGCGTGGTACAGCGGCTTGCGATCATCCGCCACCCGGAACGGTCGGCACCCGAGCGACCGGGCGAAGGACTCCAGCTCGGTAGCCCAATCGTCGGGGGCGGTTATCCCGACGAAGGCGCCTGGGAAGGCGCGCGATCCGGCCTCCCAGCCCGGCAAGGTCTGCAGCGGGTGGAAGCTGCCGGTCACCAGGCCGGCCTCGCGGAGCGGGTCCAGCACCCGGACCGATGTGAGGCCCGAGAGATGGATGGCGCCGCGTATCCGGTCCGCCGGCGGAGACAGGGTCGCGGCCACCTCGGGAAGGGCATCGTCCCGGACCGCCACCACCAGCAGATCGGCCTCGGGCATCGGCTCTCCGATAAGGCGGATCCGGACTCCGAGGTGTTCGGCCAGCGGCTGGTGGCGGGTCCGGCGGCCGAAGATACCCACCAACTCGTGACCTGCGGCTCGAGCGGCCACCGCCAGCGATCCACCGGCCCGTCCCGGGCCTACCACGACGATCTTCATTCACGCTCCTGGTTGCGGTCCGGATGATCCGGTACCGATCCACGGCCCAGATTACAAGCTCCACCGTGGTTGCAGACTCTGCCCGCGGCGGGTGGTGCGAGCGGGCCGGTGCTCAGACGGCCACCGGCGCCGGGATGGCCGGGTGGGGGTCGTAGCCGATCACCCGGATGTCCTCGTAGCGGTACGAGAACAGGTCGTTCCGCTCGGGAAGGACCAACGACGGGAGAGGCCTGGGCCGCCGCCGGAGCTGCGCGTCGGCCTGCTCGACATGGTTCCTGTACAGGTGCACGTCACCGAAGGTGTGGACGAACTCTCCCGGACGGAGGCCGGTCACCCTGGCCACCATCATCAGGAGCAGCGAGTACGAGGCGATGTTGAAGGGCACTCCCAGAAAGATGTCGGCGCTGCGCTGGTAGAGCTGGAGGCTCAGGCGACCGTGGGTCACGTAGAACTGGAACAGCACGTGGCACGGAGGGAGCGCCATCTCCGGCAGGTCGGACACGTTCCAGGCCGAGACGACCAGCCGCCGGGAGTCGGGGTCGGTACGGATCCGGTCCACCACGTCGGACAGCTGGTCGATGGTCCGGCCGTCGGCGCCGGTCCAGCTGCGCCACTGCACGCCGTAGATCGGACCCAGGTCGCCGGTACCCGGGTGGGCCCACGCGTCCCAGATGGACACCCCGTTGTCCTGCAGATACCGGACGTTGGAATCGCCGGCCAGGAACCACAGGAGCTCATGGACCACCGAGCGCAGGTGGACCTTCTTGGTCGTGAGCAGTGGGAAACCCCTGTCGAGGTCGAACCGGAGTTGGCGTCCGAAGAGGCTGTAGGTGCCGACGCCGGTACGATCCTCCTTCAGGGTTCCCTCGTACCTGACCTCTTGCAGCAGGCTCAGATACTGCTGCATCGTCTACCGGTGCGGTATGTCGGGAACACAGGTCAAAGTTAATCAGGCGCGCGGCAGCAATCGCGGTAATTGCCGCCAAGTGAATTTCGCGGCCTGATCCGGTCACGCCGACCCGTCAGAACGAGGTCTCGCTCCAGTAGTCGAGCACGTCGCCCCGGCCTTCCACGCCGATGTCATCGGGCAGGATCCGGTTCCAGAGGTACGGGTACAGGTCGGAGGCCCGGCCCGTCACGGTGCAGTCCACCGGCCCCTCTCCCCCGGCACGGCCGGCCGAGTAGGCCGGTCCGAAGGAGACCGTCCAGTGACGGCCCGCATCAGTGGCGACCACCCTGAGGGTCTTAGCCTCGGGAGCCCTCGGACCGCGGTCGGGCCGCGAGATGAAGAACACCATCAACTCGTCGATCCCGTCCGCGGCGTGTTCCGCATCGAATCCGGAGACGGCGCCGGCGACCAGCTCGGCGTCAACCCGATGGATGGCGGTCTCGTGGGCCTGGCGCCGCGCCCAGAACGCCCGGGAGTCGGGCATCTGCATGATGGTCCAGCAGTCGAGGTCCTCGGGGGCCGACTCCAGGGCCGACACCAGCCGCGCGTGACCCTCCCGGAACCAGTCCACCAGCCCTCCGTCGGGGGGCCAGCCGCCGGGGAGCACATCCTCGCGGCCGGGAGGCTCCGGCCTGGCATCCCGGACCATCGTGCCCGCCCATCGGTGCACCCAGCCGGTGTGGCGCAACAACTGCCGCACGTTCCACTCGGGACAGGTTGGCACCGGATCATCCAGGGACAGGCCGGCAGCCACAGTGGCCAGGCGCCGGCCCTCGGCGCGCAGCGACCCGATCCAGGCGCTCACGTCCATCGGCTACCCCCCTGCGAGCGGGATCCTCAGGACCAGGTGATCCTCCTCCACCGACCAGACCGCCCCGCCGACCAGGGCGAAATCGGTGTAGTCCGTCTCGGCCTGTTCTATGAACGCCCTCCGGCCCTCGCCCGCCACCGGGGGCAGGGGACGCTGGCGCACGGCTTCGGCGCGGTTTCGGAAGCGTTCCAGCATCGCATCGATATCGAACTGTGCCACTGCCCCTCCTCTCCGGCTACCAGGAACGGTAGACGAGTACAACGTGCTCGGATCCGACCACAGCCGGAGGAACGCGACGCCGGACGCTCAGACCGAGCCAAAGGGGTCGGGTATCTGTGGTCGGAACGTTCGAGCCTCCGCCACGCGCGAAAGGAGATGCTCCGACGCCACGTAGTAGCGGCCCCGCCGCTCCCCCACCGGTCGTAGCAGCCCGAGATTCACCAGCTTCCTGAGATCGGCCGATGCCACCCGCTCGCTGACGTCGGCGTAGGCGATGTGCCGGTATCGCCGCACCCGATATCCCTCCGCCGCGTCGAACAACGAACCCATGTTCCGCTCATCCAGGCCGGACTCGGCACGCACCCGGGCCACGGCTGCCCACACACGGCCGGACTCCTCGATTCGCCATTCCATCAGGTTCGCCTGCTGGTAATGGGCGCGCAACACGAACCGTATCCAAGGGCGGGCATCGCGCTCCGGCGCCCATCCGGTTCCCCCCACCTCGGCCAGCACCGAGTAGTAGCTTGGGGTGTGCAGCCCGAGGTACTCCTCGATACTCGCGAAACGGGGATCCAGCGTGCCGTCGCGACCAATCACGAGTGTGTGGAGTGCCCGGGCCATCCGGCCGTTCCCGTCCTTGAAGGGATGGATCATCAGCAGGTTGAGTTGCGCCATTCCGGCCTGCACGATCGGTGGGCTTGTATCGGCGGCCTCGTTGAGCCGCTCGGCTAGTTCCCGCATGAGGCCGGGCACCGTCTCGCTAGCCGGACCTTCGTAGTCACCCACGAAGATAGGACCAGGCCGGTAGAGGCCCGGGAGCTTGTCCCGATCGTGCTGCATCATCATGTAGTGGAGGCTGCGGATCAACCCGTCGCTGTAGGAGAAATGTGGATCGTCGCTGATCTGGGTGACGTACCCCATAGCATGCCGGTAACCGGCCAGTGCCGCCCAGTCGGGGTCGGATGCGTCGAACCGCTCGGCCCCATCCACAGACGCCACCGCATCGTCACGGCTTACATGATGACCTTCTATGCCGGTCGATGCTCGGATGGAGTCAGCTTCCAGAAGCCTCCGGAGCAGACCACGCCAGCGGCGCGGTTCGTACAGTTCATGTCGTAGGCGATGCCGGACGCCATCGATCCTGCCGATGATCCCCAGTTCCACATCGTCGAGCGCAGGTGCCTCGAACAACATTTCCGTTATTCCTTTATATAGAGAAGAAGTTCCTATGTTAAAGGAAATCTCTGGGTAAGTCGATCTTCGCCGGAGGCTCAGCTGTCCGCCGCGTCTCCGGCGGGTGGCTCCTCGACATCAGCGGGCTGCTCAGCGGCCGCCCCGAGGTGCTCCTCGTCCACGTGGTGCTGCTCGACGTAGGTGGAGATGAACGCCTGGATGATCGCGGTTGCCGGAAGGGCTACCAGCGCGCCGACCACGCCGAGGAGCGAGGTACCGACCAGCACCGATCCGAACGCCACCGCGGGATGGAGCGACATCGTGCGGGCGGTGATACGGGGAGAGAGGACGATGTTCTCGATCTGCTGGTAGACCACCAGCCCGACGATCACCACCACCGCGGTGATGGGCCGCACGGTCAGGGCCACCAGCACCGGAACCAGCGCGGCCAGGTAGGTACCCACAGCCGGGATGAACTGGCTGACCACCCCAACCCACACCGCCAGCGCCAGGGCGTACGGAACCCCCACGATCAGGAGGAAGACGTAGGTGAACACCGCCGAGATCAGGGCCAGGAGGGCACGGGAGTAGACGTAGCCGCCGGTCTTGCGGATAGCGATCTCCCAGATGCGGCTCACCTCGGCCTGGCGCTCGGGACGCACCAGGGACAGCACCGTCCTGCGGAAGCGGGGCCCGTCCGCCAGCAGGTAGAAGGTGAACAGCGCCATGGTGAAGAGCTGCAGCAACAGGTTGACAGCCTGCGCGCCCACCCCCAGCACGCCGGTCGCCACGGACGCGGCGTAGGTCTGGAACGATCCTTGGAGGTCGATCATCCCGGCCGACACGTTGGAGAGGTTCAGGTTGAGACCGAACCGTTGGTTCAGGAAAGCCGTCAGGTCGGTCAACCAGCCGGGGACGTTCGATATGAGGGAGGCGATCTCCACCACCATCGGCGGGAATGTGACCGCGGCGAACACCAGGCCGACGACGAAGGCCGCCGCGAACACCACGCTGGTGGCCAACCCCCGGCGCAGTCCCCGCCTGGCCAGGAAGTCGACACCCGGCTCCAGCGCGAAGGAGGCGAATAGCGAAAGCAGCAACGCCAGGAGAAAACCCCTCAGCCGGACGACCGACCACACCAGAAGGTAAGTGCCGAGAGAGGCCAGCACCACCAGCACGATGACCCGAGGTATCCACGGGGGCATGCCGTCGTGCTTCCGGCTTCCGGCCTGGTGCTCCATGCCGGAAGACTAACGGGGAGGGGGAATCCGGTTGAGACACCGAACCAGCCCGTGCCGCGCCCGCCGATAGAGTAGACCGCCGGACTAGAACAGGAATCACCCCATATGGACAGGCAACCGATCGTCTGGAAGGCCTCTGCTGCGGAGGTGGCGCGCTCCCGCACCGCCGACTTCATGGCTCGCCACGGGATCGGCACCTACCAGGACCTGGTCGGGCGCTCGATCGCCGATCTGGAGTGGTTCTGGGAGGCGGCCATCGGCTATCTGGGCATCCCGTTCTCGAAGCCCTATCACACCCTCGTCGACACCAGCGACGGGATCCAGTTTCCCCGGTGGTTCTCGGGCGGGGAGATCAACATCTCGGAGGTTTGCGTCGATCGCTGGGTAGCCCGAGATCCCGAGCGGACCGCCCTGGTGGCGGAACAGGAGGACGGAACGCAGCGCAGCTACAGCTTCGGTGAGTTGCTGGAGTCGGTTGAACGGGCGGCCGGCGCCCTGGCGGAGGCGGGCGCCGCCAAGGGCGACACGGTGGCCGTCTACCTTCCCATGACCCCGGAGGCCGTGGTATCGATGCTGGCGGCCGCCCGGATCGGAGCCATCTACGTGCCGATCTTCTCCGGATTCGGTACCGAGGCGGTCGCTTCCCGGCTGGAGGCCTCGCAACCCGCGGTGATGGTGACCGCGGACGGATACACCCGTCGGGGCAATCCCATCGGTATGAAGGAAACAGCCGACCGGGCAATCGAGACGGCGGGCGTCACGCCCAACGTGATCGTGGTCTCGAACCTGGGACAACCCGACACGCCCTGGACAGCCGGACGGGACCGATGGTGGGAGGAGTCGCTCGAGGCCGCCCCGCGCATGGGCGCGGTTGCCACAACGAGCGAGGATCCGGTACTGCTGGCCTACACCTCGGGCACCACAGGAAAACCCAAGGGAGTGGTCCACGTTCACGGTGGCCTGGCCGTCAAGCTGGCGGTCGAGGGCGCGTTCCAGTTCGAGATAGCGCCCGGAGACCGGGTGATGTGGATGACCGACATGGGCTGGATCATGGGGCCTTGGATGGTGGTGGCCGGCCTGAGCAACGGCGCTTCCCTGGGCTGCTACGACGGCGCTCCAGACTACCCGACGACAGGGCGGACCTGGAAGCTGGTCGAGTCGCTGGGCATCACGGTCCTAGGCATCTCCCCACCCTGATCCGCGCCCTCCAGCCCCACGGCGCCGAACATGCCGCCGCATGCGACCTGTCCACCCTCCGGGCCATCGGATCGACCGGCGAGCCGTGGAATCCGGACCCGTGGTGGTGGCTGTTCCGGGAGGTCGGGGGCGAGCGGGTTCCGATCATCAACATATCGGGCGGGACCGAGATCGGCGCCTGCCTGCTGTCGGTCAACATGCTGCAGGGCATCAAGCCGACCTCTCTAGGAGGTCCGGCCCTCGGTATGGCGATCGACGTGTACGACCAGGAGGGAAATCCTCTGAGGGGCGAGGTCGGGGAGCTGGTGTGCTCCAAGGCATGGCCCGGTGTGACCCGGGGCTTCTGGGGCAAGGACGACCGGTACCTCGACACCTACTGGAACCGTTGGCCGGACATCTGGGTACACGGCGACTGGGCATCGGTGGACGAGGACGGCTTCTGGTACCTGCACGGGCGCTCGGACGACACGCTCAGCATCGCGGGCAAGCGGATCGGCCCGGCGGAGATCGAATCGGCCGCGGTGGCCCATCCCGGCGTGGTGATGGCGGCGGCCATCGGCGTGCCTCATCCCGTCAAGGGCGAGGCCATCGCGATATACGCCGTGCCTACGGCCGGGACGGACCACAGCCCGGAACTTGTGAAAGCCATCTCCGGCCAGGTGGTGGACCATCTGGGCAAGGCCTTCCGGCCGATGGCGGTCGAGTTGGTCGACGACCTGCCGCGAACCCGGTCGGCCAAGATCATGCGCCGGGTGGTGCGAGCCCGGGCCCTGGGTCAGGAACCCGGAGACCTGACCAGCCTCGAGAACCCCGCCGCCGTGGATGCCATCAATCGCCTCAAGGTCTAGTTGCTGGGTGCTAGTTGCTAGTTGCTAGTTGCTAGTTATTTATATTAGATTATACTGACCACTGACCACTGACCACTGACCACTGACCACTGACCACTGACCACTGAC
>VXRE01000113.1 GCA_009838635.1 Acidimicrobiia bacterium
CAACCAACGGATTAACAGTCCGCTGCTCTGCCGAATTGAGCTACCCCGGATGGATCGGCCCGCCATGGTACCAGCAGGTGGGTGGAATCCTGGGCGGATCAGGCGCCGCTGAGGTAGCCCTCCATGCGGCGGCCGCCTTTCTGGCTGCGCATCTTGCGCAGGGCTCGGGTCTCAAGCTGGCGGATACGCTCCTTGGTCACTCCCATCCGGTCGCTGACCTCCTGGAGGGTCCTGATCCGGCCGTCGGCCAAGCCGAACCTCATCGTGATGACCTGGCGTTCCCGTTCGTCCAGGCCTTCCAGCGCCAGGGCCACGCTCTCCTGCATGAGCATCAGGACCGCGCCATCAGGCGGCGCCGCCTCGGCGTCCTCATCCTTGACGAAGTGCCCGAGGGTCAGGTCGTCGGAGTCGGCCACCCTGGCGTCCAGCGACAGCATTCCGCTGGAGAGCTCGGCCAGCTTCAGGACCCGATCAGCCGGTAGGTCCATCTCGGCGGCCAGCTCGTCGGTGGTGGGCTCGCGGCTCCACTCCTGGTAGAGCCTCCGCCGGACCACGTCCAGCCTCCTCACCTGCTGCGCCAGGTTCTCCGGGACCCGGATGATCCTCTTGTGCTCGTTCAGGGCCCGGCTGACCGTCTGGCGGATCCACCAGACCGCGTAGGTCGAGAACTTGTAGCCCTTGCGGTAGTCGAACTTGGCGGCCGCCCTCATCAGGCCCACGTTGCCTTCCTGGACGAGGTCCAGCATCGGGACCCCCGGAATGACGTACCGCTTCGCCACCGAGACGACCAGCCGGAGGTTGGCCTTCACCAGCCGCTCCTCGGCCCGCTCGCCGCGGCGCGCTATGGAGGCCAGCCGCCGGTACTCGGCATCCGAGCGGGACCTTCCGGCGGCCTCTAGTTCGGCCAGTTTGGCCCTAGCCTCGACCCCGGCGTCCTTCGCCATGCCCAGGTCGACCTCCTGGCGAGGGGTGAGGAGCGGGACCCGGCCGATCTGGCGGAGGTATTGATCTACCGGGTCGGACAGGAACTCGGCATCCCCGGGCTCCGGATCGTCCCGGAGGCGGTCCGGGTCATCGTCCACCACCTCTATCCCGGTTGCGTGCACGGCGGCGAGCGCCCGGTCGAGTGGCACGCCTGGGACTCCGGCCTCTTCGAGTTCCAGTTGGATCTCGGCGGAGGTGAGGAACCCCCTGCGCCTCCCCCGCTTCAGCAGCTCCCTGATCACCCCGTGCGCGTCCGAGTCCAAACCTACTCCTTAAGCCGCCTCAGAATCCCCTTTCCTGTAACGCTAGCAGCTCTTTACTAAGTTCAGAATAGGCTTCCGGATCATTTTCATGATCTATATCTTCCAATGTCACCAGAATTTCGTCCCTGCGGCGTACCGCTGCCCGTCTCTCAAGATTCGATACCACATCTGCGAACGGATCCAGCGGGGTAGTCAGGACCGCCAGTCGGCGAGCCAAAGCCAACAAAGGCTGATCCTTGAGACCGTCGAGCGGTACTGGAACTCCCTTGTCCAGATGTCTCCCTGCGTCGAGCAACCAGCGAGCCAGAGCGGCGGCCAGATCGTGTTCAAAAAGTTCCGGCCTCACCCGGTCGCGCTCCGCAGTCCCGGCCAAGAGGTGGCGAAGCGAGTCCTCTTCCGACCGATCCATCTCACTCGAGGCGGCGGACCGGGCCGCGGCGGGCTGTCCATCCGCTAGAGGCCGACCCTGGGACCGGCCTCCCCTGCCGGTGGGCGTGTTCCTGCTGATCTCCGCCTGGACGCGATCAATGCTCGTGCGGGTGCGCCCGGCCACGTAGTAGGCATGCTGATAGCGATCCGCCGCGTCAGGATGGCGGGCGATCAGCTCCGCCGCCTTCTTCATTGCCGAAGTACGTGCCTCCCGCTCCCCTAGGTCGTACTGATCCAGCAGCCGGCTGATCCGGAACTCCATGATCGGCGCCGATCTGTCGATCGCTTCCCTGAGCAGGTCCCCCTTGTCGTCGAACACCAGATCAGCCGGGTCGCGGCCGTCGGGCATGACGGCCAACCGCAGTTCTAGGTCCAGATTGGAGCTTATCCGGAGCTCGTCGCCGCGCACCGCAGCTCCGGCGCCCGCAGTGTCGGCGTCGAACGCCAGGACGATGCGGCTCGAGAAGCGGCGGAGCAGGTCGAAATGGGCCTCGCCGAGCGCCGTCCCGCAGGTTGCCACCGCCAGGGGTAGATCGGCCAAGTGGAAGGCGATGACGTCGGTGTACCCCTCGACCACCACCCCCAGCTCCTCCCGGCTGATCGCCGACCGGGCCTTGTCCAGGCCGTACAGGAGCTCGCTCTTCTTGTAGAGCGGGGTTTCCGGGGTGTTCAGGTACTTGGGTCCCTCGCCCCGGAGGAGGCGGGCGCCGAACCCGACCATCTCCCCCCGCACGTTGTGGATCGGGAACATCAGCCGGCCCCTCATCTGGTCGATGAGGCGCCCGCGCCCCACCCTTCTCGCCAGGCCGGCAGCGAGGATGTCCGAATCCTTGTGCCCCTTGCTGCGCAGGTGCGAGACCAGGGCCTCGGACTGGTCGGGCGCGTAGCCGAGCTCGAACTGGTCCACCACCTCGACGCCGTAGTTGCGCCCCCGCACGTAGGACCGGGCGTGGCCGGCATCGGGGGCGGACTTGAGGCGGTCCTGGTAGTAGCGGCCCGCCGCGGCCACCGCTTCGACCAGCCGGGAGCGCCGTTCCCGCTGCTGCGCCGCCCGGGGATCGCGCCGGACGACGATGCCGGCCCGATCCGCCAGCATCTCCATCGCCTCCACAAACGACAGCCCCTGGGTCTCCTGGACGAAGGTGAAGACATCTCCGCCCACACCGCAGCCGAAGCAGTGGTAGAGGCCGCGGGCCGGATCGATCGAGAGCGAGGGGGTCTTCTCCGTATGGAAGGGGCACAGCGCCTTGAAGCTGCCCCGGACCTTCCTGACGGTGGTCACTCCCTCGAAAAGCTCGACCAGGTTGACCGCTTGGCGGATGCGCTCCAGGTCGTCGCGATCGGCTGCCATACCTTGCGAGTGTACGTCTCCGGGCCGGTGCCCGGGGCTCAGGCCCCTGCCGCGACGGCCACCAGGTCTATCACCAGCAGTATCTCGTCCGCCACGTCGCTCACGCTGGGAACGTCCGGGATGGTCAGGCCGAAGTCGGATCTCAGCACCGTGGCGGTTCCGCTCACCTCGACCCTGTCGGCGGACACCACCGTCACCGCGGTGTCGAAGGTCACGGGGCGGGACTCGCCGCTCAGGCTTAAGGCGCCCGTGATGCGGAGCGGCACCTCATCACCCACCGTGACGCTGTCCGGGAGCCCCTCGACGTCGGTCGGCTCGAAGGTGGCGAACTCGTTCTCGTCGCGGGACGACCCGAGGATGGGTCCCCGGATGGCCCTGTCCCGGAAGCCGGAATCGGTGGCCAGGGTGCGGACGTTGATGACGATCGTCCCCAGCTGCGAGGCCGCCGGGCTGTCGAAGTCGATCAGGACCTCGCCCGCCACCTCGGTGGTGACCCCTACCACCCGGAACGGGTTGCCGTTGAGGATCTCGTCGATCTCGAAGCTGACCGAAGACTCCCCCTTGTCGATCCGGTAGAGGACGGCGGAGGCGCCCGCGGCGTCAGCCGGCTCGGTGGCCTCGGTGGTGTCGGGGGCCGCCGTGGTCTCCACGGGGACGGACGTCGCGACGGTCGTGGAGGGGGCGG
>VXRE01000120.1 GCA_009838635.1 Acidimicrobiia bacterium
GATTAACCCTGCCTCAGAAATTCCCGAACAGCACGGGCCACGGATGCCTGATTAGCTGGAGCAGGGCCTGCTCGTCCTTCTGCACGACGTAGAGCGACGCTGGCCCGAAGCCGACGATGGTGGCTCCATCCGGCATCAGGATGGCCCCCCGCAACGCCCCGCTCCGGTCCACCACGTCGTAGCGGGTCTCCGGAGCCACGGTTGTCGGAGTCCGGCGGATCAGCAGCAGGCCGTGTGGACCGGGTTGCAGCGCCGTGCCGCCCGGAGTCACCCATCCCCGATCGACCCCCATCGTGAAGGGCGGGACCTGGCCGGGCCAGTCGGGGTATCTGTCGGGATCGCACTGCGCATCCGGAACCAGCCGGCCGATTGCCAGACACTGCTCTTCCGGGGTCACGGCGGCCGGCGTCACCGGCAGCGTATCGCCTCGGACCCATTCCCCGCCCGGTGTCAGCCAGTCCACCCGGTAGGGGTCCGGGTGCGCCAGCGCGACCCAGCCGTCCGCGAAGAGCCACGCCTGTCCCTCGCTGGCGAGCGGGCTGGTCAGCGTCGAATTCATCGTGACCTCGCGGCCGCCCATCTGCGAGACCGTCGAAACGTGTTCGACTCCCCATCGGCCCTGCCCCCCGACTCGGGCGATTGTGTCCGGCTCGCTCGTTCCTTCGTCGAAGACGGAACCGGTGGAAAGCATGACGAGCAGCGAATCCGCGTGCGTCCGAGACCAACCCGAGCGTGGCTGAAAGGCAAACCCCTCGACCCCCAGAACACGCCCGGATCGATCCACGCCCCAGGGCGGCTCCCCGGTACCGCCCATGCCCAGCCGCGGATAGACTGGATCGAGGGTCTGCACGATCCTGTCACCAGCCAGGAGCAGGATTCGGGGTGGCTGGCCGACGAGGGCCGTGGAATCGCTCCCCAGCGGATAGAGGTGGCCGACCCGTCCATACTCCCCCGGCCCCTCTCCCGAGCTTCCCTCGGTGCGCACTTCTCCCGACTGGAGGTCGATGACATGGAGGGCGTTTTCGATCCCGTCGGTCAACAGCACGCTGCCGTCCTCTAGCTCGAGGACGGAGAGCACGCGGGAGAAGTCGTGTTTCTGGAGCGTCGCTGCGGCCGGGGGGAGATCGATGACGGGCGGCGGTTCGGCCGGAGCCTCGTCGGTGCAGGCGCTAGCGAGGGCCAGGATGCCGCAGAGGAGGGAGGGGGTTGGCAACTGCCGGTTGTTCGCGTGCCGACGAGCGGGTGGAGGCTTCCACTGCGAGCAGCTTTTCCGGAAAAAGAGCGTTTGGCCGAGCATCCCGGGATCCTCTCGTGATTAGTACCGATCATTCCACGAGTCTGACAACGGAATCATCAGAATGGTTGTTGAGCCGGGTGCGTGAGAGGCATCGTCGATCCAACTCCCGGGCCACGCTTCCCCTGGTCAAGCCGGTAAACCACCAACTGCCTCACCATGTCCTCGTCATACTCGACGATACTGACCGCAGGTTCGCCGCCGAGGTTAACGAGCCTCACGTACGGAGAGTCCCACACATGGCTGCCGATGTGGCGCTGTTCCTCAAGGTCGAAGATGTCGAGACGAGTGTCGAGGTAGTCGATTCGTCGCTCCAGGGGGACGCGGTACCCTTCCGGGGTGCGTTCGAGTTCAACGTCGCGCCACTCCGGATCGGCCGTGTGCGTCGTCATCCACAAGTGTTCCCGATCGTCCAGCGCGAGGGACCTCAGCAGGGTGGAGGGCGGCTCCCTGGCCGGGTCGATGAACTCCGTGACCTCGGGGAACCAAGGAAGCTCGCCTTCAATCTCCCGCAGAAGCACATCGTCGACGGACCACTCCTGGACACCCGGGCTCCCCGCGGTACCCCACCATACCGTTCCGTACCGGCTCACCACGCTGCCCTGCACGCTGTCCGAATACGGTGCAGACTCCCAGGCGTCGTCCATGGATCCGAAGTGAAGCGAAGGCACTCCGCTGTCGATGTCCGCGAGGTGGAGCGGGAGGCCCGCCACCTCGGGCGACCAGTCCATGGCCACCACAACGACCCGCCCGCGGCCAACCGGCACGAAAGGACCCGCCGCGTACCCGTAGGGACGCTCGTCGACGAACTCGCCCGCCAGGTCGAAGATCGACCAGGCACGCTTCGCGCGGTCGAGGGCGACGATCCGGCCATGGACGACGTGCGCATCCGCGATGCCGATGAACTCGCCCGGCCCTTCGCCCTCCCGGCCGATCCTGCGCAAGAACCGGCCCTCGTAGTCGAAGGTCTGAAGGTAGGTAGAGCCGACAACCACATAGCCCGGCAGCTCGGTCCAGGCGACTCCGGGAGCGGCGCTCTCGATCATCCCGGGCCCATCGGGATCGCCAAACCGGACGACCTCGGTCAGTTCGAGATCGCAGTCGGCGCAGATGTCGAAGTCGCTCCAGCTGGCAGCCTCGTAAACCGGGCCCGTGACTTCCTCCCACGTGTCCAGTTCGTACCAGGGGATGGTGTCGCCCGGGGACTCGATCCTGTAGACCGAGCCGTCCCGCTGGAGAAGAATGGAGCCGTCCGACCGATGGTTAACCCAGTCGAGAATGGGCACGGTGCGGACTTCGAAAGGCGCCGCACCTGCACCTTGCAGTACTTCTAAGAGGCTCTGTCCCTCGCCCCTCTCCCGCGGCGGCGGCTCGGGCCCGGTTGTCGGCTCTTCGTCACAGGCGGCGAGCAGCGCGACCACGGCCAGCAGAGTGGCGGCGGCCGGTCGCGCGGTCCCGCCCCGGCGTGTCGTCCAGTCTCTCATGCTCGTTGTGTCCTGTTGGCGCGCGCGCGGACCCTCGGACAACGTTTCCTTCAGGAAATCTGAAGTCAAGCCGGTAGATCACCACCTGCCGCCCCGTGTCCTCGGCATATTCGACGACACTTACCGCAGGTTCGCCGCCGAGGTTAAAGAGCCTGGCACCCGCAGCGTCCCAGACGTAGCGGCCGATGTGCCTTTTCTCTTCGAGGTCGAAGATGTCGAGACGGGTATCGAAGTAGTTGTCCTGTTTGCCTGCCGGGACCCGGAGGCCCTGCTGCCCGGTCTCGAGCTCGACCTCCCGCCAATCGGGGTCCGCCGTCCGCGTGATCATCCAGAGGTGCTCGGTCGTGTCCAGCGCCAGGAACCGGAGCAGCGTTGGCGGCGGTTCCCGGGTCAGGTCGACCGGTCTCCTGACCTCCGGAAACCACGGCAGCTCACCCTCGATCACCCGCAGCAGCTCGTCGTCGACCGACCATTCCTGGAGCCGGGGGCCGCCGGCAGCGCCCCACCACAGCGTCCCGGGGCGGCCGGTCACGCTTCCCCTGACATCGCCCGCATGGGGTCGCTCCTTCCAGCCGTACTCCCAGGCGTCCTTTGACCCGAAGTGAAGCGAGGGCACCCCGCTGTCGATGTGTGCAAGGTGGAGCGGTGCATCGTCGGCCTCGGGCGCCGCATCCCTGTTCACCACGACCACGCGGCCGCCGCCGACCGGCACGAAGGCGCCGGCCTGGTGGCCGTAGGGACGCCGGCCAAGGAATTCGCCCGCGAGGTTGAAGTTCGACCAGGCCCTCGTCACACGGTCCAGCGCGACCAGCCGGCCGTCGACGACATGCGCATCGGCGATTGCAGTGAATTCGCCCGGTCCCTCACCCACCCGCCCCACCCAGCGCCCGCACCGGCCCTCGTGATGGCA
>VXRE01000082.1:0-1919 GCA_009838635.1 Acidimicrobiia bacterium
GCACGGCGGCATCATCCGCCACGGCGCCAAGCTGCTCTACGCCTACTGCGAGGCGACCGTGCCCAGGGTGACGGTGATCACCCGCAAGTCCTATGGAGGCGCCTACCTGGTCATGAACGCGCGCGGCGTGGGCGCCGACCTGGTCTACGCCTGGCCTTCGGCCGAGATCGCGGTGATGGGCGCCCAGGGTGCGGTCAACATCATCCACCGCAAGGAGATCGCCACCGCGGCCGACCCCGATGCCAAGCGGGACGATCTCGTGGAGGAGTACGAGGACCGCTTCGCCAACCCCTACGTAGCTTCCGAATTGGGCCTGGTGGACAGCGTCATCGAGCCCCGAGAGACCAGGGTGCTTCTCATCAAGGCGTTCGACATGCTCCGCGACAAGCGTGACTCGCTACCGCCCAAGAAGCACGGCAACATCCCCCTCTAGGAGGCCCTTGTGCCGAAGCAGAGCCTGAGCATGGAATCCCTCCTGGTCGCCAACCGGGGGGAGATCGCGGTCCGGGTGATCCGGACCGCGGCCGAGCTGGGGTTGCGGACGATCGCGGTGTACTCGGAACTCGACCGCGACGCCCTGCATGTCGAACTGGCCGACGAGGCGTGGAACATCGGCGGGCCTCCGGCCTCGGAGTCCTACCTGAACGCCCGGCGCATCATCGATGTCGCCCGGCGCTCCGGCGCTGCCGCGATCCATCCCGGTTACGGGTTCCTCTCGGAGAACGCCGGATTCGCACGCATGGTGGCGGACGCGGGCATCACCTGGGTGGGGCCGCCGGCCCGCGCCATCGAGTTGATGGGCGACAAGATCCGGTCCCGCCAGACCGCGGAGCGGGCCGGGGTAGCTCCGGTGCCGGGGACCACCGACGCTGTCCTCAGCCTGAAGGAGGCCGCCCCGATCGCGTCGCGTATCGGCTACCCGATCGCGGTGAAGGCCTCTCACGGCGGCGGGGGCAAGGGTCTGCGGGTCGCCGCCAACCGCAAGGAGCTCGGCAACGCCATCGAGGGCGCCCGGAGGGAGGCGGAGGCGTACTTCGGCAACCCGGCGGTCTACCTCGAGGCCTATCTCGACAGGGCCCGCCACATCGAGGCCCAGATCATCGTGGACGGGCATGGCAACGCCCGCTTCCTCGGTGAACGGGACTGCTCGGTACAGCGCCGTCACCAGAAGCTCATCGAGGAGGCGCCCTCCACGCTGCTCACCCCCGAAGGCCGGAGGGGACTCGGCGAGGCCGCCCTCGCCATCGCAGTGGCCTGCGACTACACCAACGCCGGCACCGTCGAGTTCCTGGTCCGGCCCGACGGGACGTTCTACTTCCTCGAGATGAACACCCGCCTCCAAGTCGAGCACGCGGTGACCGAGATGGTGACCGGACTCGACCTCGTGGCCGAGCAGCTGGCGATCGCCGACGGCCGTCCGCTCTCGTTCGACGAGGTCCCGGTGGTCGGCCACGCCATCGAGTTGCGCATCAACGCCGAGGACCCGGCCAACCGGTTCCGCCCCTCGCCCGGGACCGTGACCGAGTACCAGGAGCCCGGAGGCCCGGGCGTGCGGGTGGACTCGTGGATCACCCCGGGCACCACGGTCAGCCAGTACTACGACAACCTGCTGGCCAAGCTGGTGGTGTGGGGCCAGACCAGGGAAGCCGCCATAGCCCGGGCCGAACGTGCCCTCGACGAGTACCGCGTGGCGGGCGTGGCCACCACGCTGCCGGCCCACCGAGCTGTGTTGTCCCACCCGGTCTTCGTAAGCGGCGAGGCCCACACCCGGTTCGTGGAAGAGGAGCTGATGCTCGACCCCGAGCCGTTCGACCGGGGCGAGGGCCCCCCCCCCCCACGAAAGGGGGGCCGCCCGCGGCAGAAAGTTAATAGTGGGGGGGGGCACTAAGAAGAGGACAACTAGCCCCCACCGCCCCCCC
>VXRE01000082.1:1929-3651 GCA_009838635.1 Acidimicrobiia bacterium
CGGTAGAGGTGGGCGGGCGCAAGTTCGACGTGACCTTCTGGCCCCCGGCGACGCCGGACCCGGCCGGCGGGGATCGCCCGATGCGGCGCCCACCGCAGCGGCGGGCCGCCGGAGGGCCGGCTTCCACCGAGCCCGGGATGGTGCTGTCCCCCATGCAGGGAACCATTGTCAAGGTGTCGGTCAAGGCGGGAGACCGGGTGACGGCCGATCAGCAGATCTGCATCCTCGAGGCCATGAAGATGGAGAACGAGATCAAGAGCCCCATGGACGGGGAGCTGGTGGAGCTGAGGGTCCAGCCGGGTGACACCGTCCGCACCAACGAGCTCATAGCCATCATCCGCTAGTTGCTAGTTGCTAGTTGCTAGTTGCTAAGTCGTTAGTGATCAGTAGATATCTGATACTAGAAACTAGTAACTAGAGACTAGAAACTAATCTCCGGCGTCGGAGATCGACTCCGAGAGGGTGGGATGCACCATGAGCGTCTCCCTCAGGGTCTCGACCTTGATCCTCCCCCTGGTGGCCAGGGCCAGGATCCCGATCAGCTCCGACGCCCTGTGTCCGACGATGGTCCCGCCCAGCACCACCCTGGTGGCCGGATCGGACACCACCTTGGCGAAGCCCCCCGTGCTCCCGTGGATGAGGCTGCGGGGGTTGGCGGTGAAGGGCACCTTGGTGATACGAACCTTGCGGCCCTCCGCCGCGGCGTCGGCTTCCTCCAGACCTACGGAAGCGATCTCCGGCTCTGTGAAGATGGCTTGGGCCACGTGCGAGTAGTCGATGTACTGGCCGGGATGGCCCGTGACATGCCGGCCCAGGTTCCGCCCCTGCTGGTTGGCCACCGACGACAGGAGCATCTGGCCGGTGACGTCACCCGCGGCGTAGATGTGCGGAGCCGACGTGCGCTGGTACTCGTCCACTACGATGAAGCCCTGGTCTGTCTTGACCCCGGCCTCGTCCAGGCCCAGCCCCTCGGTCATCGGCATCGCCCCCACCGCCAGCAGGGCGTGGCTCCCGTCGACCCGGCGACCGTCCTCGACATGCACTGCCACTCCGTCCCCGGTACGTTCGATTCCCACCGCCCGGGCACCCTTCAGGAGCCCGACGCCCCGCTCCAGGAAGTTGATCTCCAAGGCCGCGGCCACCTCGGCGTCCCGGTGCGGGAGGACGTGGTGGCGGCTCACCAGGAGCGACACCTTGCATCCGAGGCTCTCGAAGATGTGGACCATCTCCACCCCGGTCACGCCCGATCCGATCACCACCACGTGCTCGGGAGGGGCGGGCAGGTCGTAGACGTGGCGCGTCGTCAGGATCCGCTCCCCGTCCACCTGGGCCCACTCGGGGACGCGCGGCCGCGACCCGGTGGAGACCAGGGCGGCATCGAAGGGGATGGTCGTCTCGATCCCGTCGACTGTCACAATCGCCAGGTTGGGTCCCGCGAACCGGCCCCGGCCACGGACTATCTCGACTCCCTGGCTCTCCAGCAGGTCGACCGAACGGTTCGAGATGGCCATCACTATCGCCTGGATGCGATCAGCCAGACGGCCGAGGTCCACCCCTGCGCCCGGGCCCACAATCCCCAGGTCCGCCGCGTTGTGAATCGCCTTCATCCGGACGGACGTAGCCACCATCGCCTTCGAGGGTATGCAGTCCCGGAGATGGGCGGCGCCGGCCCCCACCGAGGCCTCGCCCCGGGGGCCATCGGGGCCGTGCCGCGGCGGACTC
>VXRE01000031.1 GCA_009838635.1 Acidimicrobiia bacterium
GTCCACCCCGTCGTCGGTGGTGAGGAGTATCCAGGACACGCGGGCAGGCTAGCCCGCCCAGGACCGGCATCGGGCGACCGGTGTGGCGCCACGGTCCCGTAGCATGGGGTCATGGACACCATCAAGGCATCTGCGGTGACCGTCAGCGACGGGGTGACCCACGGGACCCGTGCCGACACGTCGGGCGACGTTCTGGCCGCCCGGCTCTCCGACCTCGGTTACCGGGTCGACCGCCGCCTGGTCCCCGATGATCGGGAGACGATCAAGGACCTGCTGGAGCGGCTGGCCTCGCGGCGCCGGCTGATCATCACCACCGGCGGAACCGGCTTCGGGCCCAGGGACGTGACCCCCGAGGCCACCGCCGCCCTGATCGACCGCCCGGCGGCCGGCCTGGCGGAGCTGATCCGGGCGGAGGGCCTGCGCCACACGCCCATGGCCGCCCTGTCACGAGGGGTGGCGGGTGTGATCGGCGCCTGCCTGGTCGTGAATCTTCCAGGCAGCCCGAAAGCGGTGACCGAGGGCATGGACGCCCTAGAACCGCTCCTGCCCCACATCCTCCAGTTGCTGGCCGGGGACACCGAGCACCGAACCTAAGGTTCTGAACGCGCCACACCACACCACCATCCTATGGTTCGCCACCCGCCACCAACCTAAGGCTCACGACGCTCCACACCACACCACCAACCTAAGGTTCGGGCCGGTCCGCGGTGCCGGGTGGGGTGGCCCTGGGGCACCAGCCCGGGCGTGTCATCACCCAGTCGTTGGCCGGAGGGTCTCAAACCTAAGCGATGCGGTGGGGGTGGGTGTAGAGGTTGAAGCCGCCGGGCCGGACGAAGCCCGCCACGGTCAGGCCCAGCTCGTCGGCGAGATCCACCGCCAGGGAGGAGGCGGCCGAGACGCCGGCCAGGACGCTGATCCCGGCGACCGCCGCCTTCTGCACCAGCTCGAACGAGACGCGGCCGGAGACGGTGACGACCAACTCCCCGATCGGCCAGCGGCGGCACGAGAGATGGCCGACCAGCTTGTCCATGGCGTTGTGCCGGCCGACGTCCTCGTGGGCGCCCAGGAACTCGCCCTCGCCGGTGAAGGCGGCGGCGGCGTGGAGCCCGCCGGTGGCGTCGAAGCCGGCCTGGGCCGAGCGCATCGACTCCATGAGATCCTGCAACAGGCCGCCGGGGATGACCGGGCCGGCCGGGAGGGGCGGCGCCGCCACGCGGACCGCATCGATGGAGGCTTTCCCGCACACCCCGCATGAGGAGGTGGCGTAGAGGTTGCGGCGAAACTGCTCCTCGTCGACCCGGATCCCCTCGGCCAGGACCAGGTCGTAGCGTCCTGCCCCGTCCAGGCCCGGCAGCGCCTTGACCTCGGCCAGCTCCTTCGGGTTCAGGATGATGCCCTCGGTGAGGGCGAAGCCCCGGGCCAGCTCCTCGTCATGACCCGGAGTCCGCATCAGGACCGCGATCGGGACTCCCTGGAGCCGGAACTCGACCGGATCCTCGGTGGGCAACAGGTCGCTGAGCGCCGCTCGGCCCTCCTCGCTGACGCGCAGTACGGGGCGGGATGAACTGGTTGACATGTGCTCCCTCGTGCCGGAGTGGTGACTCGGGTCGGTGCCTCGGTTCCCTTGATTATCGCGGAGCCGGCGATCCCGAGGCTGCTGTCAGCGGCCGAGGCCGGTGGCCCGCCTGCTTGTCACGGTGTTTCGGTACCGTGGTGACCCGTGAACCGTAAAGAGATGATTGCTATCGCGCTGGTGGCGGCCGCCATCGCTTCCGTGTGGGTCTGGCGGGCCTTGGTCACGGACCCTCCTGGCTCCGTGACACCGGCAGAGGCATCCGCCTCGTACTACCCGGACGAGACCGTCGCCTACGTATGGCTCGACCTGGGGACTGGAGAGAGCCCATCCGGGATCATTCCTCTCCTGTTCGATCAGTTCGATGACCTCGGAGGGGTCGGCGGGCCGGCAGGCGAGGGAGACCGACCTCTGCCCGACGCCATCGGGACCGTCCTCGGGGAACTGGGCACCTGGATGGGGACCGAGGTGTCAGCGGCGCTGGTCGACATGGAGGACGGTGAGGTCGGCCTGGCGGTCACCGTGGGCGTGGGCGACAGAGAGGCGGCCGCCGAGTTCCTGCAGAGGTGGCTCCGTAAGCAGGAGGAGAGGACGTCCACCTCTTTCGAGCGCAGAGTCGTCAATGATGCCGTCATCTGGGTGGGAGGCGGCAACGGGTGGATGGGGGAACAGGCTTATGCCCAGGCCGGGGACCTGTTGCTCTTCGGCACCGACAGCGGGCTCCTTGAAGAGATACTGGAGAGGATCGACGGCGATCATCCCGAAACCCTCGCTTCCAACAGGCGTTTCGGAGAGGCTCGGGCGGCGGCGCGCGACGGGCGTTTCGCGTCGGCGTACGTGGACCTGGACTGGATCGCCGGGCGGATGGGTGATCCCGATCGCAGCCCCTGCCCGGGAGTTCCGTTCGACACGCCTGAATGGTTGATGATCTCGGCCGATTGGATCGGTGACGGTCTGGTGGTCGACCTTGCCACGCCGGATGTGACCAGCTGGTGGACCGACACCTCGGCCGATGTCACGGATGCCATCGTCCCGGCCGATGCGTTGGGGTTCATCTCCGTCGGGTTCGATCCCGACATCGACCGCTGGCGGGAAGTCCTGGGCGGGTGCGACATAGCCGGTCTGATACCGGGTGGATACCTGTTCGACCCGCCGCCGGGTGAGGATGGCGGGGGCTTCGATCAGGACGCCACGCTGGCCGATGCCCTGGACCTCGCCCTGGGATTCGTGGATCTCGGAACCGGACTCGACCTAGAGGCGGACCTGTTCGACCATCTGGGCGGCCAACTGGTCATAGCCGCCCGCAGCCCGGACGGCGAGGGCTCCTCCGTCGAGGTGGTGGCCGCGCTGTCCTACCGGCCCCTGTCCGCGAACGCCCTGGCGGCCACGGTGGACGGCATCGCGGGCGGCGTCACCTCGCTGACGGGTGTGTCCCTGCACCGGCTCGACTCGGGTGCCGACCGACCGGCGGGCGTGATGGAGGACGGGAAGCCCTCGTTCGGCTACGCAATCCACGGCGGGTTCCTCACGTTCGGAACCGGTACGGACGCCATCGAGAACACGGTGGCGGTCCAGCAGGGTACGAGAGGTCGGATATCCGACACCGATCGGTACCGCCGGACCGTGGAGCACATCTCCTACGACCCGCTGCTCCTGGCCTACGTCGACCTTGCGAGCGTCATCGACCGGATAGGTTCCGCCGGGACGGGGTCGGATGACGGGCTGCTCTCGATGCTGTCACGATGGTTGGGCCCGATGGCACTGGCGGTGGGGACCGACGGCGACTACAGCAGGGCCACCCTCGTCCTCACGCTCCAGCCATCGACCGCCCCCGTGTAAGGTAGGGCCTCACACACGGGAGCCCGGGAAGGGCTGAGAGGGAGACTGCATCTCCGACCGTAGAACCTGATCCGGGTAATACCGGCGAAGGAAGTGATCTCGCCCCTCCCGAAACCCCACAAGGCGGGAGGTTGCGCGCATGAGAAGACTAGGGATCGCGCTGGCGGCGCTGATGCTCGTCGCGGCGGGGTGTGCCGATGACACGCCCGAGGACGAGGGACCCCAGACCATCCGGCTGGTCACCCACGACTCGTTCTACGTCAGCGAGGGCACGCTGGAGCAGTTCGAGGCGGAGACCGGCCATACGGTCGAGCACCTGGAGGCCGGCGATGCCGGCACGATGGTGAACCAGGCGGTGCTCACGAAGGACAACCCGGTGGCGGACGTCATGTTCGGCATCGACAACACCTTCCTGGGCCGCGCCCTCGACGAGGACCTGTTCGAGGAGTACGAGTCGCCCGGACTCGCCGACGTCCCCGACTCCTTGGAGCTGGACTCCCGGGTGACGCCGATCGACTTCGGCGATGTGTGCCTGAACTACGACATAGCCGGGCTGGCGGGGATGGGCCTCGAACCCCCCTCGACGCTGACGGATCTGACCAACCCGGAGTACGCCGGGCTGCTGGTGGTGGAGCATCCGGGCACGTCGTCCCCGGGCCTGGCCTTCCTGCTGGCGACCATCGCCGCCTTCGGCGAGGACGGCGACTACCCGTGGCAGAGCTTCTGGGCGGACCTGGTCGCCAACGACGTGCTGGTAACCGCCGGATGGGAGGACGCCTACTACGGGTCCTTCTCGGGAGGATCCGGAGAAGGCGACCGTCCTATCGTGGTGTCGTATGCATCCTCCCCGCCGGCTGAGGTGATCTACGCCGACCCGCCGGTCACCGAGGCGCCCACCGGCGTGGTGCTGGCCGGTTGCTTCCGCCAGATCGAGTTCGCCGGCATCCTGGCGGGCACGCCGGTCCCCAACGCGGCCCGCCAACTGGTCGACTTCATGCTCGGGCTCACCTTCCAGGAGGACATCCCGCTCAACATGTTCGTGTTCCCCGCCAACGAGAACGCCGAGTTGCCCGATGAGTTCGTCCGGTACACCCAGATACCCGACAACCCAGCCGCCGTCGCTCCCGAGGAGATCGACGCCAACCGCTCCCGCTGGATCGAGGAATGGATCGAGGTCGTAGCCTCCTGAGGTCCGGAGCCGGGCGGTGGCTGGTCGCCGTCCCGCTCGTGTTCTTCGGGCTGTTCTTCGCATACCCGCTGGTGCGGGTGGTCCTGCGCAGCCTGTCCCTGGACGGGCAGCTCGACCTGTCGCCCTTCGTGGAGATCGCCACCAAGGGCTCGCTGCGGCGGGCCGCCTGGTTCACGCTCTGGCAGGCGACGGTCTCCACTGCCGCCACCCTGCTGTTCGCCCTGCCCGGCGCCTACGTCCTGTCCAGGTACTCGTTCTTCGGCAGGAGGTTGCTGCGGGCGGCGGTGACGGTCCCGTTCGTGTTGCCGACGGTGGTCGTCGGAGCCGCCTACCTGGCCCTTCTCGGACCCGGAGGGCCGCTCGGGGTGGACCTGCGCCAGACGGCATGGGCGATCCTGATCGCCCACGTGTTCTTCAACTACGCGGTGGTGGTGCGCATCGTGGGCAGCTTCTGGGAGCTCATCGACCCGAGGCTCGAGGAGGCGGCCCGGGCGCTGGGCGCCAACCGGGCGCGGGCATTCCTGGGGGTCACGCTGCCCCTCCTGCTCCCTCCGATCGCGGCGGCCGCCTCCATAGTGTTCCTGTTCACCTTCACGTCATTCGGGGTGGTGCTGATCCTGGGCGGCTTCAGCTACGCCACCATCGAGGTGGCGGTATGGCGGGAGGCCACCATCAACCTGGACCTGGCCGCCTCGGCCGCGCTGGCGCTGGTCCAGATGGCGGGGGTGGCGACGGCTTTGTGGGCGTACACCAGGCTCCAGCAGCGCCACGCCCGGCGCCTCCCCCTGCGTTCGAGCAGCACGGTGGCGCGCCGCCCCTCGACCCCGGGTCAGTACTTGGTCGTGGGAGGGACCATCGCCTCGATGGTCCTGTACCTGGGCGCCCCCATCGGCACGCTGGTGTGGCGGTCGCTGCGTACCGCGGCCGGGCCGGGTCTGGACCACTACGCGAGCCTGGCCAGCGGCTCCACCTCCTTCGTCGATCCTGCCGAGTCGATCTTCAACTCGCTGTGGTTCGCGGCGGCCGCCGTGGTGCCCGCCGTGGCGGCCGGCCTCGCCTCGGCGGTGGTGATCGCCCGGCGCCCCGGCCGGTTGGGCGCGCGGCTCGACACCTTCCTGATGCTCCCGCTCGGCACCTCCGCCGTCACGATCGGCTTCGGGTTCCTGGTCGCCTTCGACTGGCCGGTGGACCTCCGCACCTCGATCTGGCTGATACCGATGGCCCATGCCGTCGTCGCGGCGCCGTTCGTGATCCGCACCGTGACCCCGGTGCTCCGCTCGGTGCAGCCGCGCCTCCGCGAGGCGGCGGCCATCCTCGGAGCCTCGCCCCGGCGGGTCTTCCGGGAGGTGGAGTTGCCGATCATCAGCCGGGCGGCACTGGTCGGGGCCGGGTTCGCGGCGGCAGTGTCGCTCGGTGAGTTCGGCGCCACCGCCTTCCTCATCCGGCCCGGCCGGCCGACCATCCCGACCGCCATCTTCCGCCTGCTCGGCCAGCCCGGGGCGGCGAACCTCGGGCAGGCGCTGGCCCTGAGTACCGTGCTGATGCTCCTCACGACGGTGATAATCATGGCCATCGACCGCTACCGGGTCGCCGGGCTCGGGGACTTCTGATGCTCGAGATCAGCGGCGTCACGCTGGACTACGGGAAGCACCGCGCCCTGGACGGCATCGACTTGTCGGTGGGGTCCGGGGAGGTGATGGCCGTGCTGGGGCCGTCGGGCTCGGGGAAGTCGAGCCTCCTGCGGGTGATCGCCGGCCTCGAGAAGCCCGCAGCCGGGTGGATCGAGTTGGCGTCCCGCGACATAACCCGCGTCGAGGTGCACCGGCGCGGGGTGGGCCTGATGTTCCAGGACTACGCGCTGTTCCCCCACCTGAGCGTGACCGAGAACGTGACCTTCGGGCTCCGGATGCAGGGAAGGGACCGGCAGGCCATCCGCGAACGGGTGGAGGAGGTGCTCTCGTGGGTCGACCTGGGCGGCTACGGCGACCGCGGCATCGATTCCCTCTCGGGCGGCGAGCAGCAACGCGTCGCCCTGGCCCGGTCGCTGGCGCCCGAACCGGCCCTGCTGATGCTCGACGAACCGGTAGGCGCCCTCGACCGGGCCCTGCGCGCCCGGCTGGTGCCCGAGCTGTCCGAGTTGCTGCGGCGGATAGGCATCACGGCCCTCTACGTCACCCACGACCAGGACGAGGCGTTCGCCATCGCCGACCGGGTGGCGATCCTGCACCGGGGTCGGATACGGCAGGTCGACACCCCTGAGCAACTCTGGAGCCGCCCGGCCACCGAGTTCGTGGCCCGCTTCCTCGGGTTCGAGAACTTCGCCGATGTAGAGGTCGAGTCCGGTTCCGCCGCCTCCCCCTGGGGCGCCATCCCCACGCATCTCCCGGACGGCCGCCACCGGGTGGTCATCCGGCCTGATGGCGCTGCCCTGAGTCCCACCGGGAGCCTGGCCGGGACGGTGGACGCGACCACCTTCGTGGCCGGGCAATCCCGTGTGGAGGTGGACTGCTCCGGTCATCCTCTTGTCGTCCAGACCGCGGGCACCGGGCCTCCCAGGGGGACCCGCCTGCTCGTGGAAATAGACCCGGAGAGGGTGGTCGCCCTGTCCGAGCCGGCACGTCCTGCCGACGCTCCCCGGGCGCGGCTCGAACCGGTGGCCTCGGGTCCTGTGCGCGACCGGGGGTTGCCGCCGTCCCCCAACGGGGCTTCCTCGTTCCACGTGTGGTGGGATGTTCCCGACACTCCCCTGGCATCGGTGTCGGTGATCCTGGAGGTGCTGAAGCCGCCGGAGGTCAGCCGCCTGGCCTTCTTCGCGCTCCAGGCATCCTTCTGGACGCCCGGCCGCCACCAAGGAGGCGCCCACACCGGGATCCAGTGGAATCCCCGCCATCCCCGGAACCTGGCCGTCAATTGGGGTGGATACGACCGCGATGGCGCCATCCTGCCGGGAACCGAGTCGTCCCTGCCGTCCGCGCCCCTCGACCCCAACACCAGGGACTTCGCCTGGGAGCCCGGCGCCCGGTACCGACTAACCATCGGACCTTGCACCCCCGGCGACCAGGCCCCCAGCCGGTGGCCGGCCCGGATCGAGGGCCTCGACACCGGCGAGGACGTGGTGGTGCGCTACCTCCTGTGCGAGGGCGACCACCTCCGATCGCCGATCGTGTGGTCCGAGCTCTTCACCCGGTGCGACGACCCGCCGATCGAAGTACGGTGGAGCCGGCCGTCCGCGTTCGGCCTCGATGGCGAGCCCGTCCCGGTGGACCGCGGTCGCGTGACCTACCAGGCCTACGATGCGGGCGGCTGCACTAACACCACGGTTGAACCGGACGGAGTCGGCATCGTGCAGCGGTCCGGCTGCGAGCGGCGGACCGCCCACGACACCCTGGTCGGCTGGAGGACATGACAGCTACCCCCAAGACGGTGATGACGATCGGCGGCAGCGACTCGGGGGCCGGCGCCGGGATCCAGGCCGACCTCAAGACGCTGTCGGCTCATGGCGTGTTCGCCACCACGGTGATCACCACCGTCACCGCCCAGAACACGCGGGGCGTGGCCCGGGCCGAGGAAGTACCCGTCGAGATGATCTCGGCCCAGCTGGAGGCAGTCGCCACCGACCTGCCGCCGGACGCCACCAAGACCGGTCTGCTGGGCCGGGCCGAGGTGGTCCGGCTGGTGGCTGACCAGGCGGCCCGGCTACCCAACCTGGTGATCGATCCGGTCCTGGTCGATCGGAACGGCCGTGCGCTGGCGGATCGCTCCACCGTCGCCGCCTACCGCGAATCCCTGATCTCGGCCGCTCGCCTGGCCACCCCCAACCACCGGGAGGCGGCCCTGCTGGCAGGCCGACCCGTCGAGAACGAACGCGACCAGCGGGCCGCGGCGGAGTACCTGGCCCGCACCACCCGGACGCCCTTCCTGGTGACCGGGGGCCGGATGGCCGGGGACAAGCCGCTGCTGGACGTGTTCTCGGACGGGATCCGGACCCACACGCTCCCAGGACGCCGGGTGCGGTCGCAGAACGTCCACGGAACCGGGGATGCCCTCTCGGCCTCCATAGCGGCCCGCCTGGCCACCGGCGCCGATCTGATAGTGGCCATCGCCGACGCCCGAGCGTGGGTGTCGCGCGCCATCACCGGCGCCGCCGGATGGGACCTGGGCCGCGGCGAGGGCCCCATCGACCACTTCGGCTGGACGTAGCCCGACCGATCGGCATCAGGCGGCGACGCCGCCCCGGGCGCGGTCTAGTGGTCTGTCTGTGGAATGACGGTGTGGTCTTGGCGAGGCAGCGGTGTTCCTCGCAAGGCCCGCTGACGAAGGCGTACCCGCAGGGTACGTTGAGGAAGCGGAACGCAGCGACGGGACGCCGATGGCCGCCAGGGCACCCGGTTGTTCGCAGGCAGATCACTAGCCTTGGCCCATGCGGGCTTGGATTCTGAACGACACGCGGGGGCCTTCCTCCTACACGCTGGGGGAGGTTGACACCCCGGCCCCCGGGCCGGGCGAGGTGAGGGTGAGGCTGGTGACGTCCGCGCTCAACCGCCTGGACCTGTGGATGTCGATGGGGCTGCCCGCGCCGAAGCACTTCCCCCATGTGGCCGGCGGGGACGGCGCCGGGGTGGTGGACATGGTGGGAGACGGTGTGGACGGATGGGCGCCGGGCGCCGAGGTGATCGTCAACCCGAGCCTCGGCTACGCGCCCACCACCGGTCACATACCCTTCAGCGGGAAGCTGGGGGTGCTGGGCGAGCACTCCTGGGGAACGCTGGCCGAATACGTCGTGGTCCCGGCCACCAACCTCGCTCCCAAGCCGGCCCACCTCCCCTGGGACCGAGCGGCCGCCTACGGGCTGGCCTACTCCACCGCCTACCGGATGCTGCGTAGGGCACGCCTGCGCGACGGGGACCTGATGCTGGTGGTGGGAGTCGGCGGAGGGGTCAGCTCGGCCGGGCTGATGATCGGCCGGCTGATGGGCGCCGAGGTCTACGTCACCTCCCGTAGCCCGGCCAAGATCGAACGGGCCGTACAGCTCGGCGCGGCGGGCGGTTTCGCCTCCGAAGGCGATTTCTCCAAGGAGCTCCGGCAGGCCGCGGGACGGCAGGCCGCCGTGGTGTTCGAGAACGTCGGACCCGCCACTTGGAGCCAGTCGATGCGGTCGCTGGCGCCGGGCGGGCGGTTGGTGACCTGCGGATCCACCAGCGGCCCCAAGGTGGAGGTCAGCGTCCCGCCGCTCTTCTTCCGCCACCTGGAGATCATCGGCTCCACCATGTTCGACCACGAGGATTTCGCCCGGGTGTCGGAGTGGGTGGCCGGCGGCGAACTGCCGGTTCTGGTGGACAGCGTCTACCCGTTCGAGCATCTGCCGGAGGCCTTGCGCCGCATGAAGGCCGGGGATCACCAGGGCAAGCTGGTCATCGAGAGGAGCGGAACGTGACTGACAAGCCTGCGATCGGCTGGGTCGGAACCGGGGTGATGGGCGTCTCCATGTGCGGGCACGTCCTCGACGCCGGATATCCGGTGACGGTGACCACCCGCACCAAGGCCAGGGCCGCGACCCTCATCGCCCGCGGCGCCACCTGGGCCGCCACCCCCGCCGAGGTAGCCGCGGCGTCGGACATGTCCTTCGCCATCGTGGGTTTCCCCGAGGATGTCCGCCAGGTGTTCCTCGGCCCGGACGGCCTGCTGGAAGGCGCCTCGGTGGGCGACGTGCTGGTGGACATGACCACCTCCGAGCCCGCCCTCGCCATCGAGATCGCCGGCACGTGCGCCGAACGGGGCGTGGAGGCCATCGACGCCCCGGTGAGCGGGGGCGACATCGGCGCCCGCAACGGCACATTGTCGATCATGATCGGCGGCGACCCGGACCCTGTGGAGCAGGTGTGGCCGGTGTTCGAGACCATGGGCAAGACCATCGTCCGCCAGGGCGGACCCGGCGCCGGCCAGCACACCAAGGCGGTGAACCAGATCCTGATCGCCACCGGCATGATCGGGTTGTCCGAGGCGTTGCTCTACGGCCAGCAGGCCGGGCTCGACCTCGACACGGTGATGGGGTCGGTCAGCGGCGGGGCGGCCGGATCGTGGTCGCTGTCGAACTACGGTCCCCGCATGCTGGGGGGCGACTTCGAGCCGGGATTCTTCGTCGATCATTTCGTCAAGGACATGGGGATCGCCCTGAGGGAGGCCGCCTCCATGAAGCTCCCGGCGCCCGGACTGGCCCTGGCCCACGAGCTCTACGTCTCGCTCCAGGCCCAGGGGCTGGGACGGAAGGGCACCCAGTCACTCATCCTGGCGCTGGCCCGCCTGGCCGGCGTGGAATGGGACCCATCCGAGACGGAGACCTGAGCGAACCGCCATGGCGCCGATCCCGACGGATCCCACCGGACAGTCCGATATTCCCAACGTCCTGGCCTCCCGCTACGCCGGCAGCGCGATCCGTCGCCTCTGGTCACCGGTGGGCCGGGTGGTCATGGAGCGGGAGCTCTGGGTAGCGGTCCTCGAGGCCCAGATCGAGCTGGGGGTGCCCGTGCCCGACGGGGTGATCGACGACTACCGGGCGGTCATCCACCAGGTCGACCTGGCCTCGATCCGGTCCAGGGAGGAAGTCACCCGCCACGATCTGGCGGCCCGCATCGGGGAGTTCTGCGCGCTGGCGGGCCACGAGCACATCCACAAGGGACTCACCTCCCGGGATGTCACCGAGAACGTCGAGCAGATGGTGGTCCGGCGGTCGCTCGAGACGCTGCGGGACAAGACCGTGGCGGTGCTGGTCGGCCTGGCGGGCCGGGCGGTCGAGTACCGGGACACGGTCGTGGTGGGCCGCAGCCACAACGTGCCGGCCCAGCCCACCACCGTGGGCAAGCGCCTTGCCTCCGCCGCCGAGGAGGCCAGGGCCGCCTACCGGCGGCTCGAGACCCTGATCGCCGGCTATCCCCTGAGAGGGATCAAGGGCCCGGTGGGGACCCAGCAGGACCTCCTGGACCTGTTCGGTGGTGACGAGGATGCGGTGGACCGGTTCGAGGCGAGGGTGGCGAACGGACTGGGGTTCTCCCGGCGCCTGACGTCCGTGGGGCAGGTCTATCCCAGATCCCTCGACCTGGAGGTGGTGTCCGCGCTGGCCCAGCTGGCGGCGGGCCCCTCCAGCCTGGCGACCACCCTCCGGCTGATGGCCGGCGCCGACCTGGCCTCCGAGGGTTTCCGCTCCGGCCAGGTGGGATCATCGGCCATGCCCCACAAGACGAACATGCGGACCTGCGAGCGGATCAACGGGCTGGCCGTGGTCCTGGGCGGGCACCTCGCAATGGCCTCGGGCCTGTCAGGGCACCAGTGGAACGAGGGCGATGTCAGCGACTCCGTGGTACGGCGGGTGATGCTCCCCGACTCCTTCTTCGCCGCCGACGGGTTGCTGGAGGCCACCCTGCACGTGGTGCGCGACATGGCGGTGTTTCCCGGACGCTTGGAGGAGGAGTTGGCCGCCGAGTTGCCGTTCCTCTCCACGACCCGGGTCCTGCTGGCGGCGGTCGCGGCGGGGATGGGCCGGGAGCAGGCCCACCGGGTCATCCAGTCCCATGCCCTGCGGGCGGCGACAGCCCGGCGGGCCGGGAAGGACCACGACCTCTGGGCATCACTCGGCAGCGATCCGGACTTCCCCCTGGACACGTCACGGATCCGGGAGGCGGCCACCGCATCGGGCCTGGCGGGGCGAGCGGGCTCCCAGGTCGACAATGTTGCGAGAGCGGTCGCGGAGGTGGTCGACGCCCATCCGGACGCCGCTACGTACCAGCCGGAGACCCTGCTCTGACCGTCACCCCTGGCGGAAGTTCTCGTGGACCCGGGAGGCGGTGGGGCCGCGCTGGCCCTGGTACTTGGACCCGGCCCACAGCGAGCCGTAGGGGTGCTCCGCCGGGCTGGAGAGCTCGTAGAAGCTGATCTGGCCGATCAGCATTCCCGGATAGATGGCGATCGGCAGGTTGGCCACGTTGGCCAGCTCGAGGGTCAGGTAACCGTTGAAGCCGGGATCCACGAACCCGGCGGTGGAGTGGATCAGCAGGCCGATCCGGCCCAGGCTGGACTTGCCCTCGAGCCGGGCCACGAGGTCGTCGGCCAGGTGGATCCGCTCGAGGGTGGCCCCGAGCACGAACTTGCCGGGGTGGAGGATGAAGCGACCGTCAGGGCTGACCGCCTTCTCCTGGGTGAGGTCGGGCTGGGCCGTCTTGGGATCGATGTACGGGTAGAGGTGGTTCTCGAACACCCGGAAGAAGCGATCCACCCGCAGGTCGACGGAAGAGGGCTGGACGTTGTCGGGATCGTAGGGGTCGATCCCGATGCGCTCCGCCTCGATGGCGGCCTTGATGTCCCGGTCCGAAAGTATCACTGCTCTGCTCCAGGTTGCGGAGCGGTGGAATCAGCGCGCCAGGGGAAGCGAGCGCGCCAGGGGAAGGGAGCGGGTGAGGGGAATCGAACCCCCGTTCTCAGCTTGGGAAGCTGATGTTCTACCACTGAACTACACCCGCCGGTGAACTACCACGAGCCCGGCGCGATGGTAGTGGTCCACATGGCGGGGTGCCACATGCGTTGGGCGGGTCTGGCGAGCCGTCGGATCAGGTCAGAATCCCGGCCAGGCCCCAGATACTGATCACCAGACCCACCCCCAGCAGGAAGCGGACCCGGCCCGGCCGGTAGGCGCCCTTGGCGCCTTCGGGACCCTCGCCGCGGGCGTGTTTCCACATGGCGAAGCCGTTCCCGGCCACCATCGCCAGACCCAGCGCGGTCATCATCTGCCCCAGCAGGGCGTCCAGCCCGAGAATGTCCGCCATGACCTGCTTACCGTAGCCCTGCTGCGGTGCTGAGGAACCCACGACCTCTTAAACTGGAACCCGAATGGCTTCCCAAGGCTCCCGTCTCGCTGTGATCGCCGCGCTGGCCGCCAACTCGGCCATCGCAGTAGCCAAGTTCATAGCGGCCGCCATCACCGGGTCGGCGGCGATGCTGGCCGAGGCGATCCACTCGGTGGCCGACTCCGGTAACCAGGGGATGCTTCTATGGGGCATGACGGTCGCCAAACGCGCCGGCGGGCAGCGCCACCCGTTCGGGCGGGGCAAGGAGGTCTACTTCTGGAGCTTCATGGTGGCGGTCATGCTGTTCGTGGGCGGCGCCGTGTTCTCCATCCAGCACGGCGTCAACGCCCTCCGGCATCCCCATGCCATAGAGAGCTTCGGTGTCTCCGTAGCCGTGCTCGGCGGGGCGATCCTCTTCGAGGCCGTCCCCTGGACCGTGGCGGCGCGGGAGTTCAACCGGGTCCGGGGCTCGCGGGCGCTGTGGCGCACCCTGCGCGACACCAAGGACGCGGCCCTGCTGGTCGTCCTGTTCGAGGACAGCGCCGCCGTCGGCGGGCTGAGCGTCGCGCTGGCGGGCGTGGTCGCATCCCATCTCACCGGCGACCCCACCTGGGACGCCCTCGCGTCGATCCTGATCGGTGTGCTGCTGGCTGGCGTGGCGTTCTTCCTGGCCTTCGAGATCAAGGGGCTGCTGATCGGGGAAGCGGCCGGACGCCGGGACCGGGCCACCATCCGGGCGCGCGTGCTGGCCCACGCCAACGTCACCGGCGTTGACCGCCTGCTCACCATGCACTTGGGCCCCGAGGACATCCTGGTCAACCTGGACGTGAGGTTGGTGGAAGGCCTTTCCGGTAAAGAGGTCCACCAGACCATCGAGGATGTCGAAGGCGCCATCCGGATCGCACTGCCGGCGGCCGGGAACATCTTCGTCGAGACCGACATCGGCTCATGAGCACCGCTTCCGCCCCCGCGTCCTCCGCCAACCTCGGGCCGGGCTTCGACACCATGGCCCTGGCCCTGGACCTGCGGTGCCGGGTGACCGCCGAAGTGGCCGGCTCGTGGTCCTCCCGCCACGTGGGGCCAGAGCCCTACCTGGGCGACGAGGACAACGACGCCGTCCTGGCGGCGGCTCGTGCGGTGAGCGACCGGCCGCTCCGGATGGAGATCGCCAACCACGTCCCTTTGTGCAGCGGCCTGGGATCGAGCGCGGCCGCATTCACCGCCGGCACCCTGGCCGCCCTGCGCGCCAACGGCAAGGACCCGAGCCACGACGAGCTGTTCCAGTACGTCAAGTACCTGGAGGGCCACCCCGACAACGCCGCCGCCGCCGTCTACGGGGGGTTGGTGTCGGTGGCCGAGGGATGGGTGGTGCACCACTCGCTGTCGCCCGACCTGGTGCCGGTGATGGTGGTCCCCGACTTCGAGGTCCGCACCAGCGACTCCCGCAAGGTGGTGCCGGACTGCGTCCCGCTCGACGTGGCGGTTCGCACCCTCGGACGGCTCACCGCGCTGATCGAGGGGCTGCGAACCGGTTCGGAGGAGATACTCGACAACGCCCGCGGCGACGAGATCCATGAGACGCCCCGCCTGGCCAGCTACCCCGAAACGGCCCGGCTGATGGAAGTCGCGCTCGAAGCAGGAGCCGTGTACGCCTGCCTGTCGGGCGCCGGCCCCTCGATCCTCAGCCTGGCGCGGCGAAACCACGTGTCCACGGTGGAGGAAGCTCTCGCTGAGGCCCTGCGCGGCGAGGGCAAGGCGATGGTGCTGCGGCCGGATGTCACAGGCGCCGGCTAGGTTCGCGTCTCGATCGGCTGAGCGATCGGGGCACCGGAGCCCTAGTCCCGTTGCTGCGAACAATCCCGGCACAGGTAGACCGATGAACCGAGGAGCACTGTTCTAAACACGATGCGCATGCTTGGCACCGTCGCGATCGTCTACGGCTTGGCACTGGCCATCATCGCCGGTAACCCGTCCAGCGGCTTCGTCGTCGCGGTGGTCGGCTGGGCGGTCCGGCGCTACTACAGGCCTGAGTCGACCCCCTAGAAACATCCACTTGGCCGGGCAGGAGTACATCCCACCCTTCCAGTACCCCCTGAGGCGAACCTACTGCTTCTTCTTGTGGCGGTTAGCCTTGATCCGCTTGCGATACTTGTGCTTGCTCATTTTCTTGCGGCGTTTCTTAACCAGCGAGCCCAATACACATCCTTGTTCCGATACAGGCCCCGATTGTTGTCGCTGGACGGGTTGGCCGCAAGCCGGAAGCCAGTTAGTTGCTAGTCGCTAGTTACTAGTTTCTAGCCCGGATTATTCATGGATCAGAGATTTTATACGATTAGTAGAGTGGGGTCTTGGTCTCCGGAACTGGGGTTCTGGATCCTCGGAAACTCCGGTCCTGCCTGCGCGTGACATGCCCCCTGGGCGTACAGGGGCCACCAACTGGACCTCGGTGTGGCGCACCACGCAGACCGACAAATGGGTCAAATTAAACCAACGACACAAACTAGCAACAAGTAACTAACAACTAATAACTAACAACTAACAACTAGTTGGGGTTGCGCAGGAAGCGCTCGATCTCCTCCACCAGATGGCGGGAACTGGTCAGCGATATGGCCCGCTTCTCGCTCTCCGCCTCCAGGCCCCGGACGTACCCCACCAGCTCGCTGGAACCGGCGATCGCCTCCTGCACCCGCGCCTCGTAGTCGGCCACCTCCTCGTCCAGCTCCGTGACGTCGAAGCGTTGACCGATCACGTCGCCGAGCGCGTACAGGAGCGCCCGCGTCCCGGTGGGGCTGGGGTTGGCGGCCAGGTAGTGCGGTATGCCGGCCCATATGCCCGCCGCCTCGATACCCTCGTCCTCGAGTGCCGTGGTGATGACCCCGGTGATGCCGGTCGGCCCCTCGTAGGCCGAGGCGTGCGCCCCGAGCCGCTGGGCGAAGTTGGGATCCGATGAGCTTCCGAAGATCGGCACCGGAAGCGTGTGGGCGATCTCGCCCACGAACGCTCCGAGGGCCACGGCCTGGTGGACTCCCAGCTGCCGGAGCACGGAGGCGACCTCGATACAGAACCGGCGCCACCGCATGTGCGGCTCCTCTCCGAGGACCAGTACGAGGTCGTGGGAGTGGTCGGGCACGGCGAGGCCGAAGAAGCCGACCGTGGGCCAGCGGATGCTCCGTACCCGCCCCTCCAGGGTGACCAGCGGCCGGGACTCCTGGTAGTTGACGTAGTCCTCGAGGTCGAGCCGGGCCAGCGGAGTGACGTCGTGGTGCTCCATGAGGTAGTAGAGCACCCGGGAGGCGGCGTCGGAGGCGTCATTCCAGCCCTCGAAGGCCAGTACCGCTACGGGATCACGTAGCGAGTTCTCCTCAAGCCATTCGACATCGGTCGCCACGCTAAGGAATCGTAGCGAGGGGAGCCATCAAGCGGAAGCGGGGGACCAGTTCCTCATGCGGAGGCTGTTGGCCACCACGGAAACGCTGGACAGCGCCATGGCGACAGAAGCGACCATCGGGTCGAGCAGTCCGGCGGCGGCCAGGGGGATGGCCGCCACGTTGTACGCGAAGGCCCACCAGAGGTTCTGCCGGATGCCGCGCAGGATACGTCGCGCCAGGTCGATGGCAGTCACGGCCAGCGCCGGATTGCCCGACATCAGGCTCACGTCGGCGGTCTCGATGGCCAGGTCGCTGCCGGTGCCGATCCCCATCCCGACTGACGCCGTCGCCAACGCCGGAGCGTCGTTGACCCCGTCTCCGACAAACGCCACGGCCTGGCCTTGGCCCTGCCAGGACTCGATGAGGTTGGCCTTCTGCTGCGGTGACAGGCGGGCATGCACCTCCGCGATGCCCACCTGGTCCGCCACCACGCGGGCGGCGGTGGCGGCGTCCCCGGTGAGCATGGCTGTCGTGAACTGCCGCTCGTTCAAGGCGGCGATGGCGCCGGCTGACGACGAGCGGGGGGTGTCGCTGACCGTCATCACCCCGTGGACGGCGCCGTCCCAGCCGGCCAGGAAGGCGGTCCGGCCCCGGCCTCCGGCCCGGTCCAGCACCTCGGTCCAACGGGTGCCCACCGCCATCCCGCGGCTCTCCATCAGATCGGACGTTCCCACCGTCACGACCGTGCCGTCGACGGTGCCCTCCGCTCCCAAGCCGGGGAACACGCTGACGTCGCGGGCCTTCGAGGGCTGGACACCTCGCTCGATCGCCCCGGCCTCCACCGCCCGGCCCAGCGGGTGCCCGGTGCCGGCCTCCACGCCCGCCACCCGCGCCAGGAAGTCGGGATGGTCGGACTCCACCGAGTCGAGGGTCATCTGCCCGGTGGTCAGCGTGCCGGTCTTGTCGAGCGCCACCCGTTCCAGCTTCTCCATCCGCTCGAACACCTCGGCCGAGCGGAAGATCACGCCCAGCTCGGCGCCCCGTCCCGCCCCGACCGCGATGGCCGTGGGCGTGGCCAGGCCGAGCGCGCAGGGGCAGGCGATGATCAGGACCGCCACCGCGCTGCGCAGGGCGTCGGCCCAGTCGCCGGTCGCCACCAGCCAACCCACCAGCGTGGCCGCCGCCACCACCACCACCACCGGGACGAAGATGCCCGACACCCGATCCGCCAGGCGCTGGATCGGCGCCTTGGTGGCCCGGGACCGTTCGACTATCCGAACCACCTCGGCCAGAACGGTGTCCTCGCCCACCTCCGTGACCTCGATGACCAGGCGACCGGTCTGGTTGACCGTTCCCCCGACCACACGGTCTCCCGGCCGGCGCGCCACCGGCATGGGCTCTCCGGTCAGCATCGACTCGTCGACCTCTCCGACCCCCTCGACCACCGTCCCGTCGACCGGGATCCGCCCTCCGGGGACAATCTCGACCCGGTCCCCCACCACCACTTCCTCGATGGGAACGGTGACCCAGGACCCGCCGCGGAGCACCCGGGCGTCGTTGCCCCGGAGCTCGAGGAGCCGGGACACGGCCTGGGAGGCCCGGCCCTTGGCGCGCGCCTCCAGGTAGCGGCCGAGCAGCACGAACATCACTATGGCGGCGCCGGTCTCGAAGAAGAGCGCTCCCCCGGAGAAGAGGGCCCATACCGAGTAACCCCAGGAGGCCAGCGTGCCCAGGCTGATGAGCGTGTCCATGCTGGCCGCGCCGTGGCGGAGCCGCTTCCAGGCCACCACGTGGAAGGTGCGCCCGGCCCAGAGAACCGCTCCGGAGGCAAGAAGACCCTGGAGCCAGTCCGACCAGACGGCATCGAAACCCCCCATGGCCAGGACGATGGTGGGAAGGGCCAGCGCAGCCGCCACCACGAAGCGGCGCCACCCGATCCGGCGCTCCAGCGCATCCTCGCGCTCGACGTCCCGGGTCTCCTCCCTGGCGGGGACGGGCGCCAGGCCGTAGCCGATCTCCTCCACCGCCGCGGTCAGGCCGTCCACCGTGCCGGGCGCGGCCAGCATGACCATGGCCCGGTTCGAAGCGACGTCCACCGCCGCCCCCTCCACACCGACCTGTTCGACCAGCACCTTCTCGATACGGGCCGCACACGAACCACAGGTCATCCCGGACACGTCGAACACCACCTCGGCGGCATCGGCGGCAACGGCGACGTCCGTTGCGCTCATGCGGGTCTCCCGGATGGGACGTGCGTGAGGCCGTAGCCGATCTCCTCCACCGCCGCCGCCAAGCCGTCCACCGTCCCGGGCGCGGCCAGCACGACCGTGGCCCGGTTCGAAGCGACGTCCACCGCAGCTTCCTCCACACCGGCCTGGCTGACCAGCACATCCTTGATACGGGCCGCACACGAACCACAGGTCATCCCGGACACGTCGAACACCACCTCGGCGGCATCGGTGGAGGAAGCGGCGTCTGTTGTGCTCATGCGGGTCTCCTGGGACTAGTGGGGGTGACGGGAAGGCTGGTCCCAGCGTAGCCCGGATCCTCACGCAGGGAGCACAGCGCGAGCAGCGACCCACCGGCTTGAGCACACGACTGTTAGCGCATCCGCAGCAGGCGCCCCGGTTTCCTGGAAGTCGGAGAAAGAACACGGAACAACGCCTCCGGGCGGGGCGTTATACCGGATACGTCAGGGGGACTGAGGAAAGTGAGTGATCGTGTCTGAAGCTCTAGCCGGCCTCCGACTGCAAGGCGGGGTGCGGCCGTCCCGTTCCTACCAGAGGGGTCGGGTCTGCCGCCTGGATGGGTGCTCTACCAAGATATCCATCTACAACCGCCGGGACTACTGCAACGCCCACGCTCCCGTCAACTTCCCCCGGGTCCGAGGCCACATCCTGACCGAAGCCTGAGAACAAGAGGAGGGTTGGGCTTCCTGCCCGGAGGCTCAGCCCTCGAGGCCCAGCTTGCGGAAGAAGGCATCGCTGCGGGGCTCCCGCCCGAGGAAGTCCCGCAAAAGGTCGATGGCGTCCATGGTCCCGCCGGGCTCCAGCACCTTGCGGCGGTAGGCCATCCCCACCTCGGTGGAGAGCACCCCCTCGTCGGCGAAGCGGCTGAACATGTCCTGGCCGAACACCTCCGCCCACAGGTATCCGTAGTAGCCGGCGTCGTACCCGCCCAGCAGGTGGCCGAACGACGAGAGCATGAAGGTGCCCTCGTGGTGCGGGAGGAGCCCCGTCCGGGCCCGGCTCCGTAACACCGCATCCAGATCGACCGGTTCGAGGGTGGTGTGGAGGTCCATGTCGATCTGGCCGAGCATCACCTGGCGCAGGTTGAAGAGGGCTACGTTCAGATTCCGCGCATCGGCGAGACGGCTCACCAGGTCCGGTGGAATCGGTTCCCCGGTGGCGTGGTGGCGGGCGAACGTCCGGAGCACGTCGGGAATCCAGCACCAGTTCTCCATGATCTGGGACGGCGCCTCCACGAAGTCCCACTCGGTGCGGGCGCCGCTGAACCGCGCCATCTCGGCCTGTGAGAGCGACATGTGGAGGATGTGGCCGAACTCGTGGAACAGGGTGATCACCTCGTCGTGCAGCAGCAACGCGGGAGCGTCCGGAGTGGGACGGGTCAGGTTCGCCACCATGGCGCACACCGGCCGGTGATGGCCACCCTCGCCGTCCAGCCCGCCGGGGGCCAGCGGGAAGGCGGCGGCGTGCCCGAACTTGCCGTCGCGGGGATGGAGGTCCATGTAGAAATGGGCCACCAGCTCGCTCGAGGCGGTATCGGTGATCCGGTACGCCAGCACCTCCTCGTGCCAGACCGGCGCGTCGACCTGCCGGTAGGTGAGGCCGAACACCCGCTGGGTGATCTCGAACATGCCTTCGATCACCCGTTCCAGGGGGAAGTAGGCGGCCACCTCGAGAGGGTCCACCCCGTAGTCCCGCTTCATCTGCTCGGTGTGGCAGTAGGCGCGGTCCCAGGGCTGGACGGGCAGCGCATCGCCCCCGGCCTCGAGCAGCCGCTCCATGGCGGACCGCTCCCGGAGGCCGGCCTCGGTGAGACGGCCGAGGATCGACCCGTAGAAGTCGGTCACCGCCTCGGGCCGGCGGGCCATCTTCTTCACCATGCTGTGATGAGCCCAGGAACCGGCGCCGAAGATGGAGGCCAGCCGGGCCCGGATCGCCAGGGCTTCCTCCAGAACCGGCGTGTTCGCATCCCTGGCCCGGTTGCCGAACTTGTGGGCCAGCGCCTGCCTCAGGTCGCGGCGCGGGGAGTTCTCCATGAACGGGATCACATCCGGGTAGGCCATCGTGATGCGGTAGGAACCCTCGGACTCTCCCGGGGCCAGCCGTGCGACGTACGGGTCGGGCATGCCCTCGAGGTCGGCCGCGGTGACCTCGAGGTGGTCCTCGTACTCGGCCAGGGCGGCGGAGAACGCGACCTGGCAGCTGACCAGGCGGGTGAGCAGCTCCCGTACGCGAGAGCGGTCATCCTCGCTCAGTTCGTGACCCGCCATGCGGAAGTCGCGCAGGGCGTGATCGAGGGCTCGAGCCGGCTCGCCGGTGAGGGTCCTGGCGTCGTCGGTGCCCGAGTAGTCACGGATGGCCCGGTAGAGATCGCGCCGGGTGATCAGGTCGAGGCCCCACTTCTCCAGGCGCTCCTCGCCCTCGCGGGCGGCCGTCCGGACCGCCTCGTCCGTGGCGACCTGGCCCAGGAAGGGCCCCCGGCCGTACGCTACGGCGCCCAGGCGGGCCACCTCCTCGAAGGGCCGCAACGTGTTGGCGAACGTGCGCGGACCCCGCACCGAGAGGATCTCCTCGATCAGACCCTCACCACGGTCGATGGCCGCCTCCACGGCGGCGCCAACCGATTCGGCGGTCACGGACGGGTAGTCGAAGAGCATTCGTCGCAGGCTACTAACGCATGTCCTCGTAGGTGTCCCACGCTGGATCGGGCTCCACCATCACCTCGTAGACCCGGGGTGACCATCGGTCGGCCAGCAGCCGGACGTCGTCGGCCACTCCCTCCCCCACGTAGGCGTAGAGCACCGTGAAGTCATCGAAGGCTCGATGGGCGTAGATCACGCCCTCGGTGCCCAGGGACTCGGCCAGGTCCTTCTCCACCTCCCTGACCAGCACCGGATCGAACGACTGCACCTCGATGCTGACCGTCACCACGAAGTCCAGGTCCAGGTGGTCGAGCCTCTTGAGGGCCCGGTTGATGAAGAGCCGACTGTCCCCCAGCTCCTCGTCCTCCTCCTCGATGAACTCCCACCTCTGACCCGTGGCCACGCCCGAGTGGCGGTCGATCTCGTCCGCCAGATCGAGTAGCGGCACCCCCCAGGAGAGCGGATGGGGGACCACGTCCACCGACCCGACCCAGCTCTCCATCAGGTCCTCGCCCAGGAGGTCGTCCAGGAGGCGGAACACCACCTGGAGCTGCAGGACCTCGTCCAGGCCGCCGAATTCGGGATGACCTACGGTCAGGTTCAGCTCCTCGCGGCTCTGGTCGGGCTCGATCACCACCAAGACATCGCGCGGGTGTATCCGGAGGTTCCCCACCGCGAGCGCGACCGGCGTGACGGGGATCCGAGCGGGGTGGTACTCCCAACCGCCATCAGCTTCGGGCGCAGCCCGGACCCACCGTTCGGTGAGGGGTCGCAGAGCGGGGTCCGAGGCGGCGCTCAGGCACAACGCATGCCGGGCCTCGAGTCCCGGCAGCAGATCCCACTCGAGTCCGGGATCGATCGCATCGGTGAGGTCCGTCAGCTGCTCGGTGCCATCCCCGTACTCGCCCTGGGCCAGTTCCTGTTCCAGCAGGTCCCGCAGCAGGGGCCATTCCCGCCAGAACGCCGCGATGGCATCGCCGGCCGTCACCGGGAGGGAGCCAACCCGGTCCGGCCGCTCAAGTACCGGCCCGAACATGGGGTGGGGCAACCGAGCGGATCAGGTCCACCAGGGGCTCGAATATTCCGGGCCCGGCGATGATGAAATGGGTGGAGTCCACCGTGGCCGGGCTTGTCGTCATGTCGGCCGTCAAGCCGCCTGCTTCCTCGACCAGCAGCAACCCAGCCGCCACGTCCCACGGATAGATGCCGAACTCCCAGAACCCGTCAAAGCGCCCGCAGGCCACCCAGGCGAAGTCCAGAGCGGCCGACCCGAGCCGGCGTATGTCCCGCGCCCGCTTCATCACCTCCCCCGCCGCGGCGGTGTAGGCCGGGCCGTTCAGGTGGCGGTCGTAGGGGAATCCGGTTCCGACCAGGCATTCCTGGAGCCTGGTCTTGGAGGAGACCCGGATGGGCCGGCCGTCCAGGTGGGCGCCCTGCCCGCGGGCCGCGGTGAACATCTCTCCCCGCATCACATCGACTACCACGCCCGCCACCGGCTCGTCCCCGTCCCAGAGCCCCACGGAAGTGGACACGTGCGGGTGGCCGTGCAGGAAGTTGACGGTGCCGTCAAGCGGATCCACGATCCACCGCCGCCCTACCGCCTCGGTCTGGCCGCCCCCCTCCTCGCCCAGCACCTCGTCCTCGGGACGCATGGCGGTCAGGACCTCCCGGATGGCCGCCTCGGCGGCCCGGTCCACCTCCGTCACCGGGTCGACCACGCTCTTGAGATCCGGGTCGATGTCCCGCCCGAACGACGGGCGCACCACTCGGGCGCCGGCGCGCGCCGCGGCGATCGCCACGTCCAGGTCGGTCCGCAGGTCTACGTCCGGAGCTCCGGAAGTCACGCCGGGTTGTTTCGCAGACAGACCACTGTGGGCTCCTAAGACTCGGCTGTGGATGCGGGCCGGGGCGCGGAGCCCCGCCGTTGCATCCGGTGCGTGATCGGGCATCATCTTACGGCCCGACACGCGCGATTCCGGGTAATGGAACGCCCCGCCGAGCGCTGCGAGACGACTACGTACAATCCCGCCGGTGGCACGGACCGTGACAACCCTGCGGCTGGTCGGCGCGCTGCTGGCGGGCATCATGCTGGCTCTCGGCTACCCGCCGTACGAGTGGACCTCCCTCGCCTGGTTGGGTCTGGTGGGCTTCGTCTGGCTGGTGGCGACGGCCGGCACCAGAGCGGTTGCGCTGTGGTCCGGCTACCTGTTCGGGCTGGCCTACTTCGCAGTCATCCTCTCCTGGCTCATCGAGGTGGAGCTGATCGCCTACTACCCCCTGGCGATGGTGCAGGCCCTGGCCTTCCTCATCGCCGCCGGCGGGATATTCCGCTACCGCGACGCCGCCCCCTGGACGTTCGTGCTGGCGACGGCGGGAGCGGCGGCGCTGGCCGAGTTCCTGCGGGTGCGGTGGCCCTTCGGCGGCTTTCCCTGGGGATCGATCGGCGTCATGGCCGGCGCCACGCCCCTGCGGCCATCCGCCCAGTGGATCGGAGCCACCGGCTGGGGAGTCCTGCTGGCGGCGGTGGCGGCGGTGGTGGTGCTGGTGCTTCGCCGCCGCCTGTCCTGGAAGGTCCTGGCGGCCGTAGCCGGAGGTGTGGTGATCCTGGGGCTGGCCGGGAACGTATGGCCGGCCATACCGGAAGGCGAGACCCGGTCGGTGACGATCGTGCAAGGGAACTCGCCCTGCCCCGGGACGCGGTGCCTCGGCGAGCGCCGGCTCATCTACGAGAGCCACCTGGCGCTGACCCAGGCTCTCGAACCCGGTCCCGACCTGGTGGTCTGGCCCGAGAGCTCCACCGGGGGCAGCGCCGACCCGCTCCGGGATCCCGCGGTGGCCGGGGCCATCGGCGCCGAGGCCGTCCGGCTTGACGCGACGCTCCTGGTGGGGGGAGACCTGGACGCGGGTCCCGGCCACTTCGACAACCTCAACATGGTCTTCGGGCCCAGCGGCGCCATCGTCGGCACCTACCGCAAACGGCACCCGGTGCCGTTCGGCGAGTACGTGCCCCTCCGCCCCATCTTCCAGGTGGTGCCCGCCCTCGACCGGGTGCCCCGTGACATGGTCCGGGGCCGGGAGCAGGTGCTGTTCGATCTCGACGGGGTCCGGTTCGGATCCGTCATCAGCTACGAGGGGGCCTACGCCCGCTACGAGCGGGAGGCGGTGCGGGCGGGAGCGGCGTTCCTGGTGCTGGCGACCAACGAGGCCTCCTTCGGCAGGACTCCGGCCAGCGACCAGATGATCGCCATCAGCCGGATGAGGGCGGCAGAGCTGGGAGTGGACCTGGTGCACGCCGCGGTCACCGGCAAGTCTGCCTTCGTCCACGCCGACGGGCGGGTGGAGAGCCGGACGGAGCTCTTCGAGACCACCACCGCGGCCGGCGTCCCCGCGGCCCGGACGGTGGGCCCCACCCTCTACGTCCGCTGGGGCGACTGGCTCCAGGTCGGGGCGATGCTCGCCTATCTGGGGCTGCGGGTCACCGGCCTCATCAGGAGGAGAGAACGGGCATGAGCGGTGGTGGGCTCCGGGTCGGGATCGACCTGGGAGGCACCAAGATCGAGGGCGCCGTGCTCGACCCCGGAGGGCGCGTGCTGGTCAGGAAGCGGGTTCCCACGCCGGCCGGAGACTACGAGGGCACCGTTAGGACGGTGGTGGAGCTGATCCGCGAGGTGGAGGCCGGCGCCGGAGGGCAGGGCACCGTCGGGATCGGAACGCCCGGGGCCATCTCCCCTTTCTCTGGGCTGCTGCGCAACTCCAACTCGGTGGCGCTGAACGGCCGGCCCCTTGATCGCGACCTGGAAACGGCGCTGGGAAGGCCGGTGCGGCTGGCCAACGACGCCGACTGTTTCGCACTGGCCGAGGCGGTAACGGGAGCAGGCGTGGGGGCCGAGACCGTGTTCGGCGTGATCCTGGGAACCGGCGTGGGCGGCGGCCTGGTGATCGACCGAACCCTCCAGGCCGGCCCCAACCGCATCGCCGGGGAATGGGGTCACAACCCCCAACCGGCCGAGACGGGCGGGCGGGCCTGCTACTGCGGGAGGACCGACTGCGTGGAGGTCTACCTGTCCGGTCCGGCGGTGGCCCGTGAGTACCGGCGAGCCGCCGGGATGGAGCTGACGGCTGAGCAGGTCATGGATCGTATCGATGGCGACGCGGTAGCCACCGCTGTGTTCGATCGCTACGCCACCCGCCTGGCGAGGGCCCTGGCGGTGGTGATCAACGTCCTCGATCCCGAGGTCGTGGTCCTTGGCGGGGGCATGTCGAACGTGGATCAACTCTACGAGGAGGTGCCGCAAAGGTGGGGGAAGTGGATATTCTCCGATGGCGTGGCCACCCGCCTGGCAAGGAACCGGCACGGCGACTCCGGGGGCGTCCTGGGGGCGGCCTGGCTGTGGCCGGTCCCCGACGAGGCGGCGCGATGAAAGGCGAGGCATGATGGAAGGCAAGCGAAGCTCCCGGATAGTGACCGGACTCCTGCTCGTGGTGATCGGTGCGTTGTTGCTCGTCGAGAACCTCACCGACTGGAGCTACACGTTGAGCGACTGGTGGCCGGCGATCCTGGTGGTGATCGGAGTCGGCAACCTGGTGCGGCGGCGCTCGGGCCGGTGGTTCTGGGCTGCGGTCACCCTGTTCGGCGGGTTGATGCTGGTGGACTCCCTTGGTATCTGGGGCATCGACTACGGAGACGTGTGGAGGCTGTGGCCGCTCGTCCTGGTCTGGGTGGGCGCCAGGTTCATCCTGCTGGGCCGCCGCCCCCGGACCAGGCGCCGCAAGCAGGACCGGGACTCCGAAGCCATCGAGACGACCGATGTGAACGTGTCCTGCGGGTTCGGAACGACCGAGCAGCGGATCACCAGCAGGAACTTCTCCGGAGGAGCGGTCAGCGCTGTCTTCGGATCCGCCAAGATCGACCTGGTCGATGCCGGGCTGGCGATCAGCTCACCCAAAGTGGACGTTTCAGCGGTGTTCGGAGGGGTCGTCTTCGTGGTGCCCGACGACTGGGTGGTTGACCTCCGCACCACCAACATCTTCGGCGGAGTCAACGATCAGCGAGGCGAGACCTCACCCAGGACCGGCCCGACGCTCACCATCACCGGAACCTGCCTGTTCGGCGGGATCACCATCGAATCCGGCCGCTCCGCCTGAGCTAGTTGCTAGTTGCTAGTTGCTAGTTGCTAGTTGCTAGTTGCTAGTTGCTAGTTGCTATTACTGACTACTAGCTATTAACTGCCAGCTCCCGGTTACTGGGCTCGGGCCCTGGCCAGGGCTTTGCGCATGTGCAGCTCGGGGATGGGCCCTCGCCGGATCGCCTCCTCCGCCGGACGCCCCTCGTAGAGCACCTGGCGTAACAACGCGGCCACCCTCTCGAGCCGCTCCGCCTGGTCGTCCACGTCGGCGGGAGAGAGCAGGTCACCGTGGCCGGGCACCACCGTGGGCCCCACTCCGGGGCGCGCCGCGGCCAGCGTGGCTGGCCACTCCAGGGGGTAGGAATCGCCCATTTCGGGGCTCTTGCCCTCCTCCACCAGGTCCCCCATGAAGGCCACGCCGCCGCAGCGGACCACCACATCCGCGTCGGTGTGGCCGCGCCCGTGGTACGTGAGCTCGACCCGGTGCCCACCGATGTCGAGGGCGGTCACCGCCTCGAAGGTGTGCTGCGGCGGCACCACCCTCACCCGCTCGATCTCGTCCCTCCGCTCCCTGGGCACCCAGCGCCGGGCATCCTCGAAATGGGGCTCCGTGTTCCCCCGCAGCATCCGCCGGCAGGACCTGTGTCCCCAGATGGCCGCGCCGGGGAAGATGGCGTTCCCGAACACGTGGTCCCAGTGCCAGTGGGTGTTGACCACCCACCTCACCGGCTTGGCCGTCAGCGTGCGCAGCTCGCCGGACAGCTCGCGGGCGGCATCCTCGCTCTCGCGGGTGTCGACCAGCAGCACGCCCTCGGCGCCGATCACGACCCCGATGTTGATCCGCAGGAAGGGATAGGGACGCCGGAAGACGCCATCGGCGAGCTCTTCGAACATGGCCCCGCGAGATTACCCCCGCCGGATCGGCGTTCCCGCCGCCGTTGCGCCATCATTGTGAGGCAATGCCCACCAACGTCTCCCCCGAGTACAAGAAGGCCGAGGCCGACTACAAGGCGGCCCGCGAGTCGCGGGATCGCCTGGTGGCCCTGCGGGAGATGCTGCGCACCATCCCGAAGCACAAGGGAACCGAACACCTCCAGGCCGGGATCAAGACCAAGATCAAGGAGCTGACCGAGGAGCTGGCCGGTCCCAAGAAGGCGGGAGCGCGGGCCGGGCCGGTCTACACCGTCCGGCCGGAAGGGGCCGGCCAGATCGTCCTCCTCGGTCCTCCCAACAGCGGCAAGTCCTCGCTCCACCACGCCCTCACCGGTTCAGGCGCCGCCGTCGGGGGCTACCCCTTCACCACCCAGCACCCCCAGCCCGGCATGGCGCCCGTGGGCGACATCGGGATCCAGTTGATCGACCTCCCGCCGATCACCGCCGATCACCCCCTGCCCTGGATCGGGAATGCCCTGCAGCCCGCGGACGGGGCACTACTGGTGGTCGACGTGTCAGAGCCCGGCTGCGTGGCGGCCGTGGAGGAGTTGGTGGGGTTGCTGGAGGAACGCAAGGTGTTCCTGACCGGGGAGTGGCCGAGGGGTGCGGGAGCGCCGGGGGATCCCGACGATCCGTTCGCCAAGGTCCTGCCCACCGCGGTGGTGGCGTCCAAGGCCGACCTGACCGAACAGGTCGAGGAGGAGATCGAGGTGCTGATGGAGTTGGTCGACCTCGACCTCCCCGTCCTCAGGTCCTCGATTCCCGGTGACGAGGTCGCCCACCTGGGTGACTGGCTCTTCGACGCCTTGGGGGTGGTGCGGGTGTACACCGTCTCGGCAGCGGCGCGAAAGGACGACCGGCCCTACACGATCCGCCGCGGCCAGACGGTGCTGGACGTGGCCGTCCTGATCCACAAGGACTTCGCCCGCGATCTCAAGTACGCCCGGCTGGTCCGGCCCGGCCGGCCCGACCGCCGGATCGGGAAGGCGTTCGCGCTCCAGGACGGAGACCGCATCGAGATTCACATCTGAGCGGCGCCCCGGCCCACTACCTCCCCTGGTTGGTGTAGCTGAGGGGCAGGTTGCCGAAGCGGGTGTACTCGGCGGCGAAGGTGACCTTGACCACGCCGGTGGGACCGGCCCTCTGCTTGGCGATGATGATGTCGGCCAACCCCTTCTGGTCGGACTGCTTGTTGTAGTACTCGTCGCGGAAGATCATGAGCACCACGTCCGCGTCCTGCTCGATCGCCCCCGACTCGCGGAGGTCCCCGAGCTGCGGGCGCCGGTCACTCCTGCTCTCCAGGGCGCGGTTGAGCTGCGAGACCGCGATCACCGGCACGTCCAGCTCCCTCGCCAGCGCCTTGAGGTTGAGACTGATCTCGGCGATCTCCTGCTGCCGGTTCTCCCTGGTCCGGCCCTGCATCAGCTGCATGTAGTCCACCACGACCAACTCGAGGCCGCGCTGGTGCTTCAGCCGCCGGCACTTGGCCCGGATGTCGGTGACCGTGCGGGATCCCTCGTCGGCGTAGAGCGGCGCCCGGTCGAGATTCATTGCAGCATCCACCAGCTGCCTCCACATCCTGGCCGACTCGCGCTCGGCCAGGCCGGAGCGAAGCTTCATGGAGTTGACCCGGGCGTAGGATCCCAGCCAGCGGTAGGCGATCTCCATCGGCGACATCTCCAGGCTGAACAACGCCACCGGCCCGTTGTTGAGGGTCACGTGGCTGGCTATGTTCATGGCCAGGGCGCTCTTGCCCATACCGGGACGGCCGGCCACCACCACCAGCGTGCCGGGCTGAAGGCCCCCCAGCCTGCGGTCCAGGTCCACCAGGCCGGTGGCGAGCCCGGTGACCTCCTTCCCCCCCTTCTCGGCCTCCTCCAGCTTCTTCAGGACCTGATCCAGCAGGCCTCCCATCCGCTCCAGGCCGCCCTCCACCCGGTCCTGCGCCACCCCCAGCACGGTCTGTTCGGCCTCGTCCAGGACCAACTCGATCTCCATGTCCAGGTTCATGGCCAGGTCGCCGATGCGCCGGGTCGCCTCCAGCATCCGGCGCCGGACAGCGTGCTCGGCGACCACCTCCGTGTAGTAGCCCACGTTGGCGGCGCTGGGCACCTTGTCCCAGAGCACGGCGACCCTGCTGACACCGCCCACCTTGTCGAGATTGCCCATCCTGGTCAGCCGGTCGGCCACCGTCAGCGTGTCGATGGGTTGGTTGTCGTCGTAGAGGCGCACCATGGCGCCGAAGATCATGCGGTAGGCCGGAACGTAGAAGTCCGACTCCTTGAGGCGTCCGATCACCTCGTCGGCCGCCTTCTGCGACCGGAGGACCGCGCCCAGCACGGACTCCTCCGCCTCGCCGCTGTGGGGCGGAGCCATCGCCTGGGTGAATTCAATCGGGTCGGGAACCCGCTCGGCCACCGTCACGGCGCTGCCCCTGCGGGGAAGTTGGCCCGGCCCATACTGCGCCCTCCCTCTGTCCGACATCTTCACTACACGATGGCACGAGGGTGTGACACTCCGACCGCGCGGTCCCCCGGCTCGACGCCCGGGGCAGGCGAGCCGGGTCGCTACGCGGCGACGTGCGGGGAGGTCACAGGGGGAAGAGGGAAGTGGTCGGGGAGATCACCGGTAGTCGCGCCGTCCGACCGGAGTCCGACCGCCGTCAGCATAGGCAACCGGAAGGCCGGCAGGCGCGGGTTCCAGGTCGCTTATTTTGGCGTTCTTCAGATTCTGGCCCGGCCCGTGGACCGCCCCACGGGACAACGCCCGGGCGTTACCGGTGAGCCGGGATCACATCCAGGGTCAGGACGCACTGCACCTCAGGATGCAGGGTGATGGTCACCTCGTGGTAGCCGATGGTCTTGATGGGCTCCGCCAGCAGGACCATACGCCGCTCCAGGATCACCGATGACAGGCTCTTCACCGCGTCGATGATCTCGGCGATCCCTATCGACCCGAACAGTTGACCCTCGTCATTCACCCGGGCGGCGATCACGACCCGGGTCTCGGCCAGGTGCGAGCGGATGTTCTCGGCGGCTTCCAGTTCGCGACGGCGAGCCTCCCGGCGGACCCGCGCGGCCTCCTGGATCTGGCGGATCATGCCGGTGGTGGCATTGGCGGCCAGACCCTGGGGCAGGAGGTAGTTGCGACCGTAGCCGGTGGACACCTCCACGATGTCTCCCTTCGTTCCCAGACCGGCCACGTCCGACTTGAGCACCAGCCTCATCGCGGGCTCTTCGTGTACGGCAACAACGCCATCTCGCGAGCGTTCTTGATGGCGATCGCCACCCGCCGCTGGTACTGGGCGCAGGCGCCGGTCACCCGCCGGGAACGGATCTTGCCGCGTTCGGAGATGAAGCGGCCCAGGGTGTCCAGGTCCTTGTAGTCCACGTAGGGCACCCTGGTGTTGTCGCACTTCATCTGCCCGCAACCCGGACAGACCCGCTTGCGGATCGTCTTGGGCCCTCTGGGCCGCCGGCGGCGGCGGTTCGGGATTCGTCTCGCCATGGGTCATAACTCCTTGTCAGAAGGGTGCTTCGTCAGGCGGCGGGTTGTTCCGCGCCACGGGGGCGGGGGGTACGTTGGCCTGCTGCCCACCGCCGCTCCAGCCACCGCCTCGCGGAATGCGGGTCACCGAGGCGGTGGCCCACTTGAGGCTGGGGCCGATCTCGTCGACCTGGATCTCGACCACGGAGCGCGGGTCGCCCTCCTGCGTCTCCCAGCGGCGCTGCTGCAGCCGGCCGGTGATCAACACCCTGGTCCCCTTGCGCAAGGACTCGGAGACGTTCTCGGCCAGGTCCCGCCAGCAGGTGGCGTTGAAGAAGCTCGCCTCGCCATCCTCCCACGTGGTGGTGTCGCGGGTGAAGCGCCGGCGGTTCACGGCGATGCTGAGACTGACCATGGCCACCCCGTTGGGCGTGAACCTCATCTCGGGGTCCTGGGTCAGGTTGCCTACGATGGTTACTGTGTTGTCAGGCATGCCATTCCTATCTGTGTGTGCTGCTCACTCGGTTCCTACCCATTACATCAAGACCCTGTGACACTCCCTCATGCACCGGATACGTCCGCAGCGCTCCTGTCAGGCTGATCCGATGACTCTTTGGTGGTCTTCGTGCGACCGGGACGAGCACCGGGCCGGATGATCTTGTGCCGGATTACCGCGTCGGAAAGGGATAGGGCGCGGTCCAGGGCGGCGACATGGTGGGGCTCACCCTCGAACGTGACCACCGTGTAGTAGCCCTCACGGACCTTGTCGATCTCGTAGGCGAGCCGCCGCTTGCCCCAGAAGTCGATCTCCATGACCGACGCATCGGCTTCTTGGAGAAAGTTCTTGAGAACCTGTGACTCACCCCTGGCATCGGCCTCGGCCAACTCGGGCCTATGAATGGTCATCAACTCGTACGTGCGCATGGGGACGCATCACCTCCTTCGGACATCCGGGCTGGAACGAGCCCCCCGGAAGGCGCCTTCTCGGGCGCAGGAACTTCGATTGTGGGAACCGCATGACAGGCATCATGCATCAGCGGCGGGTGGAAGTCTAGTGGCCTGTTCGGTGGTTGCTAGTTCCAGCTAAGGCGCACCTGGAAGATCTCGGGCCAGAGCTTGCCGGTCAGGTAGAACGACCGGTCTTCGGGGTCATAGGCGATTCCGTTGAGCACATCTGTCCCGTCGGTCGATCCGAGGCGATCGCGTAGCGATGATGCGTCGATGTGGCCGACCACCCTCCCGGTGCCGGGGTCGATGACCACGATCTCCTCGGTCTGCCACACGTTGGCGTAGACGAGATCCTCCACGCACTCCAGCTCGTTGATCCGCTCCACGGGCACACCGGCCCTCAGAACCTCGACCCCGCCCAAGGGCTCGAAGGTCGTCCGGTCCCGGAAGGTCAGCCATGACGATCCGTCGCTCATGACCAGCCGGTCCTCCTGTGCGCACAACCCCCACCCTTCGCCTTCGTAGGAGAAGGCGCCCAGCGGGGCGAGCGTCTCTGCATCCCAGATGAAGGCGGTCCCCTCTCTCCAGGTCAGCTGGATGAGCCGATCGCCCACCAGCTCGAGACCCTCGCCGAAGAACCCGTCTTCGAGGCTCCTGGAGCGGACCACGCGGCCGGTGCCGGGATCCACGATCCGCACGGTCGACTCGCCGTAGAGCCCGGTGCTCTCGTAGAAGACCCCGTCTCCCAGCACCAGACCCTGGATAAAGGCCTGCGGGTCGTGGGGAAGCGTCTCGACGACAACCAACTCGATGGATACCGGATCGGCCGGAACCCCCGATTCCACCGGCGCGGGCGGAGCGGTCGTGGTCGCGGAGGCCGTGGTCGCGGAGGCCGTGGTCGTGGAGGTCGTGGTCGCGGCTGCGGGTGCCGCCGTCGCCGGCACGGTGGTTGCAGGAGAGGT
>VXRE01000055.1:0-20653 GCA_009838635.1 Acidimicrobiia bacterium
CACCGGGCCCTCCCCCGCCCCCACCTTTCCTTTTTGGAGCGTGGTCGGCCATGCCAGGCTGGATGCCGGGATGCAGGCCCTTCGCTCCTAGAAGCTGAATGTTCCCTCGGGTCGGTCGAGCCAATTGGCAGAGCTCTCGACCGGCGCAGGTGCTTGGCGATCGGCAATGTATGTGGAGGGTGTGACAGTTTCAACCCCTATCCGGCGATGCTCATGATCGGTCTCAGGACCGATCATCCCAGAGGGCGGCCCGATCGAGAAAGACCCGCGGATCGGCCAGCCACTCGGCCAGGCCGATCCGACCCCCGTCGGTCAGCCAGGCGATGGCCACGTTGATCTGTTCCAACAGCCCGGTGTCGCCTATGTCGACCACGAAGCCGCCTCGTTCCGGGCGAAAGTCGAGGGCGGTCACCACGAAGGCCCCATCCGAGGAGGCCGCCGCGAGCGTGTTGCCCGCGGTGCCTCGGGCTATGGCGTCGATCGTAGCTTCGGACAGCGCCGCCAGGAGCTCCGGCTCGCCCACTTCTGCGCCGGGCTCTTCCCCCAGGTAGAGGATCTGCGGTCGCTCGGGATCGGCCGCTATGAGGCGCGTGCGACTCGCCAGTTCCGGTGAGGCACGGGCGGCGGTGATGATCAGGGATCCGTCCGTCTCGACCGTCAGCCAACCGGTTGGTGTCTCGATGCGGGTACCGGCCGCCAGGCCCCCGTCCTCGTCCGCCACCCCCAGGATTTGGAGCAGCCTGGCTTCGCCGGTCGTATTGGGGAGGACTCCCACGACATCGGTGGGCAGGAGCGCCTCGTGATCGGGCAGGCGGGGGCCGTCTTCGGCGCGGACCAGGAGTGACTGGGTGAAGTCGATGTGACCGTCGGTGAACGCCACGACCGCTTCTCCGGCGTCATCACGGGTCCGGGACTCGAGGATGGTGATGCCCCCACCGGCAAGATCGAACTCGTCGCCGGCCGGCCTCAGCCAGATATCGGTCCATTGGGGAACGGCGGTCCGGTTGAACCGCAGACCGTAGCCCTCCATCGCCTCGATAGCGGTGAGCAGGTCGGCTTCGTAGCCGACGTGAACGTTGAAGTCAGGAGAGGTGGGATCGGCTTCCGCCGACGAACTCACCGGCTCGAAGAAGGCGTAGAAACCCACCTCTACGACACGCTCCTCACTCCCCGCCGAGCAACCCGAGCTCGCCAGCAGGAGGAAGACCGCCAGCACCGTGATGAGGCCACCGGCGGGGCGCCGGGTCAGCCGGGGGGCCATCTCAGCCGGCGGCCACCCAGGACGTGGAAATGGAGATGATCGACCGACTGTCCGCCGTCCTCGCCGATGTTGGTGACCACCCGGTAGCCCGACTCGGCCACACCCTCCCGCTCCGCAACCGCCGCGCACACGCTCAGCAGATGGCCGACCAGCGCCTGATCGTCGGCAGCGGCGTGGGCGAGGCTGCGGATGTGCCGGCGTGGAATCACCAGCACATGGACGTCGGCTTGGGGGGCGATGTCCCGGAACGCGACGGCATGCTCGTCCTCGTAGACGATGTCGGCAGGAATCTCTCCGCGGAGAATCAGCCCGAACACCGTGTCGTTGCGCTGCTCAGCCACGCGCCATCGCTTCCTTCCATTCGTCCATCGGCATTCGTTCGCCCTCCTCCACCAACATGACCGGAATGGTGCCCTCGATCCGGTAGCGCATCCTGGTCTCCGGATCGGTGGATACCAGCGCGCCGTCAATCTCCTTGAGAGTCGCCTTGCTGAGAGGGCACACCAGGATGTCCAGCAGCAGCGGATCGATTGCCATGGGTCTGAGTATCGCACGTCCCGGACAGGCCGCGGTTGGCGCAGATCATCGGTCCTGCCACCATGTAGCGGGATCATGAGTAGCGATATCGCTCAGCGGGTACAGAACGCCTTGGCAGAACTCCAAGCCGAGTTCACGGTGGTTGACATCGACCCGGCTTTCACCCACACGGCGGACTTCTGCGCCCGGTACGGCTACTCCCCGGAGCAATCGGCCAACGCCATCGTGGTGGCTTCGAAGCGTCCGCTGGGGCACAACGCCGTCTGCCTGGCCACCGCCATCACCCGACTCGACGTGAACCGCCGGGTACGTGGCCTCCTCGGGGTCCGGAAGCTGTCCTTCGCCTCCGCCGAGTTGACGACACACCTCACCGGCATGGAGATCGGCGGCGTCACCCCCTTCGGGCTTCCGGAAGACCTTCCGGTCTATGTGGACGCCCGGATCATGTCGCTGGACGAGATAATCGTGGGCGGGGGAAACCGCTCCACCAAGGTCTCCGTGAACCCGGAGGTGTTCGACCGGATGCCGTCGGTCAGCATCATCGAGGACCTGGCTAATCCCCTGCCCGAGCCCTCCGCCGGCGGCGCGGCCTGAGCTCTCTACGCATCAAGGCCGCGTAGCCGACGACGGCCACGGCACCGAACGAGAACCACTGGACGGCGTAGGACAGGTGGGATCCCTCACCGGCCTCGGGTAGCGGGACGGGGATGGGGAGGCGGTCCGCATCGTCCGGCTCGACCAGTTGGATCCAGAAGGGCAGCAGCGGTGACTCGACCTGCTGCTGGATCCGGTCGATGTCGATCCGAGCCACCGTGTCGAGCAGGCCCGGGGCTTCCGTCCTGCCCAGCGCCGGCCTCTTCTGGTCGGCCCGGACCAGGCCGGTCAGTTCGACCTCGTCCGACCCGCCGAAAGCATCCGCGATCGATCCGATCGCCGAGTCGAGCGGGAACCAGCCGACGTTCACCAGGACAGCGGTTCCGTCGTCCAGTTCCATCGCGTATACCCCGTGCACCCCGGCCTGCCCCCTCACGACCTGGGAACGGACCAGCACCCGGCCCCGGTCGGTCAGCCTCCCCGTGGTAGTCACCATCGTGTACTCGTAGTCGGCCGGATCGACCTCTATCCCCTGCTCCGGACGGAGTGCGGCCGTCAGGTCCTCGAGCGGGATCGGCTGGCGCGCCAACCTGGCAACCAGGACGGCGTTGGACGCCCGGCGCTCCTCCAGGCGACTCAGCTGCCAGAACCCCAGGAAGACGCAGGCGACCGCCACGAAGACCACCAGGACCGAGAAGACGATCCATCGGGGACGAACTGCAATCCGCACGTTCGTATTATCCCGCTCCGGGATGCGTAGTCCGCAATCGGTGCGCTGCGTCCCCTAGTGGCTGTTTCGTGTGCGGTCCCCCGCTTGCGTCCCGGGACCGGTCGTCAGGCCGTCGCTCAGATCTCGCCGAGCACGACCTCGGTGGCCACCACCTCGACCCGGCTGTGACGGCCCTCCGCATCGGTCCAGAAGCGCCGGTGCACCTGACCGATGACGTCAATGGGAGTACCGCGTTCGGCCTCGATGACCCCGGCCTCCGGTTCCCAGACCGTTACCGGGATGACGTCGGTCCGGGTTCTCGGAGCGGACAGGCGTATCGTCACCAGCATGCGCGCCAGGGAGGCTCCTGATCCGAATACCCGATGCTCCGGCGCAGTGGTCAGCACGCCTCTCAGGACAACCTCGTTGCGGTCGTGCCGCTGCGTCTCGTCGGGCTTGGCCGGCTTGTTGCTCTTGACCATGAGTTTGGCTCCTTCGCCTCAGGGAGAAGTGCGATAGGTAGAGCAATGTATGGGGTGGGTGTGACACGAATACGTATGACTAACGGATTCAGTCGCTGTTGGTGGGCTGTCCGACCTAGTGGTCTGTCTGTGTAATGGCGGTGTGGTATGGCGAGGCAGCGGCGTTCCTCGCAAGGCCCGCTGACGAAGGCGTACCCGCAGCGGTACGTTGAGGAAGCGGAACGCAGCGACGGGACGCCGATGGCCGCCAGAGCACCCAGTTGTTTCGCAGACAGACCACTAGCCCCGCCCGGGCCCGGCTTCCTCGACCTGCTGGATCAGGCCCTCGAGTCCGGGCATCTCCGGATCCGCCCGACGGATCGCCTCGGTCAATTGGGCGGCCGCTCCCGTCTCCCCCATCGCCAGGGCGGCACGGGCGGCAACGAACCAGCAGCGGATCTCGTACGGTTGCGCATCCTTGGAAAGGCGATCCGTCCCGGCGATCCTCCACGCCTCCGCAGCCCTCCCCCTATCGAGCAGGTATGAGGCATAGACGACTCTCGCCTCGGCCTCGGTGGGACGGTCGCCGCCGAGCTCCACGAACCGGCCCCACGTCACTTCCACATCGCGGTAGCGCTTCAATGCGCGGAGAGAGTCCATCTCCACGGGCATGTGGGTGGTGTCACCGGTCAGCCTCCGGTAGGCGCGCAGCTCGGCCAGGGCTTCATCCCACTTCCCGCACCGGTAGGAGCTGAGGCCGAGCAGTTCCCGGATCGTCGATGACCGCGGGCTGAGCTGCTTGGCCTCCATCAGCTTGCGGCGTGCGGCCGGGAACGCCTCGTTCCCGTAGGAGTCGACCGCTCCCGACAGCAGCAGCAGAGCGGCATCCCGGCGATCCTTCCGGGTGGCCCGGTGGATCTCATCTCGCATCCAACGCGGCAGGTTACGAACGCCCACTCCGGCGTGGGGAGGCTTGCGATCCGGCCGCCGCCCGCCCGTGTCCTGCTCCGATCGGCCGGGGCGCGCCGCCGGACTACGTTCGCTCCGGGAGCGGGAACCTGATCCGGAGCGAGCGGATCTCGGACCCTTCGACCGGGGCGCAGAAGCCCGCCCGGACTTGGACCCTCGACCCGGCACCGGCTTCGATCCCCGCTTGGGACCCGGCCCGCTCCTCCGCTTGGACGACGGGCTTCCCGAACGCCCGGAGCGTCCGCCTGCGCTCGGCCCGCGGCGTTTCCCCTTGCTCGCTTTCCGGCCGGGCCCGCTAGGACGTGAGGAACGGCGAGGAGGCCCGGATCCCGGTCGGTCTCGACGGCGGTTGGTCACGAATGGCCCCTTTCCGGGCACTCGGAGTTACGCGGCACGGGCTCACCATGGGTTCCGAGGTGAGCCCGTGCTGATCAGGAAGGCTAACGACTTCCGAGAGCCTGCCCTGCCGTCCCGTCTATTGACAGACCGCTAATCGGACCCGACCTCGACAGCTTCCGTCCCGGCTTCTTCGGAATCTGTGATCCCGACCGCCGCCAGGACCTTCGCCTCGAGCACCATCGCCAGGTCGGGATTCTCACGCAAGAACCTCTTCGCCTTCTCACGGCCTTGTCCCAACTGGTCGCCTTCGAACGTGTACCAGGCGCCGCTCTTCCTGACGATCCCGATGTCCACCGCCACGTCCAGGAGGCTGCCCTCGCGGGAGATGCCCTGCCCGAACATGATGTCGAACTCGGCCATGCGGAAAGGAGGCGCCAGCTTGTTCTTGACCACCTTCACCCGCGTCCGGTTGCCGATCTGTTCCCTACCGTCCTTGATCGCTTCGATGCGACGGATGTCCAGGCGCACGCTCGAATAGAACTTCAGGGCCCGACCACCTGGTGTGACCTCCGGGGAGCCGAACATCACTCCGATCTTCTCGCGGAGCTGGTTGATGAAAATGGCGGTGGTCATCGATCGGTTGACGTTGGCGGTCAGCTTGCGCAGAGCCTGGGACATCAGCCGGGCCTGGAGACCCACATGGGTGTCGCCCATCTCACCCTCGATCTCGGCCCTGGGCACCAGCGCGGCCACCGAGTCGATCACCAACACGTCGAGAGCGCCGGAGCGGATCAGCGTGTCGGCGATTTCCAGGGCCTGCTCGCCCGTGTCGGGCTGGGATATCAGGAGCTCGTCGATGTCCACACCGACCGCCTTCGCATAGACGGGGTCAAGGGCATGCTCGGCGTCCACGAAGGCTGCCAGCCCTCCGTTGCGCTGGGCCTCGGCCACGATGTGCAGGGCGAGGGTGGTCTTCCCGCTCGACTCGGGACCGTACACCTCGACTATGCGCCCCCTGGGTACGCCCCCGATCCCCAGGGCCAGGTCGAGGGACAGCGCCCCGGTGGAGATATGGGCGATCTTCTGGTGGGCGGTCGAACCGAGTCGCATGATGGATCCCTTGCCGAACTGCCGCTCGATCTGCGACATGGCCGAGTCCAGAGCCTGCGTCCGTTCCTTGTTCTTCATCGGTTACTCCTTCGTGTCATCGAGCCGACGGATTCGTGCCGGGCCTGTACCACGACCAAAGGTAAGGAGAGGCTGTGACAGAAACCACCATCCTCCCGCTTCGGCCGGGCAGGACCCGGAATCCGACCCGATATACACCAATTACACCTGCCGAACTACAGTCGTGTTATCCACAGCCAAGGTTAGTGGCCTGCCTGCGAAACAACCAAGCGCCATTCCACGGACAGACCGCCGCACTTCGGGATGACACGAACACATGTTCGTAGCCTACACGGTGAATAAGCGGAAGGCCGGCATTTCCGGCCAACCACCCGGCTCAGGCCAGCGAGAACCTCTCCAGCGGGTGGTAGGCGGTGCGGTGACCCTCGGTGCTACTCCGGTAGAACACCACCTCGGTAGCGCGGGCGGGAATCCCGGCAGGAGCAGCGACAATCGCACGGAGGTCTGAGGGCGGCCTGATCCTGGCCAGGGTGAGATGGGCTCGAAAGGGGCGTTCCTCGTGGCCGAACCCGGCCGACGCCACCGCTTCATCGACCACCGAGGCCAGCACCGACAGCCTGCCCTCGTCGCCCTCCAACCCGGCCCACGCCACGGTCGCCTTGCGCGGCCTCGGAAAGGCCCCGAGCCCTCCGATCCGGTACCGGAAGGACCGGCCCAGATCGGAGGCGTCCAGCGCCGCCATGATCCGCTCCTGACCCACCTGGTCGGCCGGTCCCACGAACCGCAGGGTCACGTGGAACTTCTCCGGCGGCACCGGCCGGCCCGGCAGGTCCAGGGTGTCACGCCAGTCCCTCACGGCGAGACGGACCTCCGGAAGGAGGGACAGGGCCACGAAGTAGCGGATCCGGGCGGCGGCGTTCACTCCTCCCACCACTCGCCCAGGATGGCGAGCCGGGCGAGTTGGAGAACCGTCGTGGTGGCATAGGCCCGGACCCTCTCCCGGTCGCCGGGCATCCGCAGGAGCTTGGATCTGGTATCGCGGGGAGTGCGCACCGCCACGGCAACCGTCCCCGGCGGATGGCCCAGGTAGTCCGGACCGGCCACACCGGTGGTGGCCACCGCCACATCGACGCCCAGCACTCCGGCCGCCCCTTCCGCCATCGCCACCGCGGTCCCGGGGCCGATCACCCCATGGGCATCGATGATCTCCGGAGGCACCCCGAGGATGTCCCTCTTCACGTCGGTGGCGTAGGCGATGACGCTGCCGCGGAACACCTCCGACGCCCCCGGAAGGAGGCTCAACCGGGCTGCCACCATCCCGGAGGTGACCGACTCGGCCGTACCGATCGTCCATCCTCTCGCCCGCAACCCGTCCAGGAGGATCTCCTCTAGAGTCTCCTCGTCGGTGGCGAAGACCGACTCCCCCAGCCGCCGGCGCACCTCCTCCTCGAGCGGTCCGATGAGCGCCCCCGCCTCCTCCTCGGAACTCGCCTTGGCCGATAGGCGTACCTTCACCTCACCGGCCGAGGCGAGGAAGGCCACCGACGGGTTGGACGAGGCGTGGTACAGGTCGTCGAGCAGCACCGCCACCGCCGACTCTCCGAGACCCCAGGTGCGCAGCACGCGGCTCACCAGGATCTCCCCGGCGCCGGTGGCCTTGCGAAGCCGGGGCATGACATGGTCGTCGAGCATCATGTACAGCTCGGCCGGAACCCCGGGAAGGGCGAACAGCGATACCCCGTCATGCTCCAGGAACAGGCCGGGAGCGGTTCCACGGGGATTGGGGAGCTGTTCGGCGCCCTCCGGATACTCGGCCTGGCGGAGGTTGCTCTCGGGAAACGGCCGGCCCAGATGGTCCCAGAAGGACCTCAGCCGGACGGCCTGCTCCTCGCTGAACAGCATCCGGCGCCCGGTCGCCTCGGAGATGGCGTCCCGGGTGATGTCGTCCTGGGTGGGCCCGAGGCCACCGGTAATGATCAGCGCGTCCGCCCGCGAGCAGGCGGTCCGGATAGCGTCCACCATCCGGTCGTGGTTGTCCCCCACCACCACCTGGTAGTGGGCGTCCAGACCCAACTCCGCGAAACGCTCCCCCATGTAGGCGGCGTTGGTGTTGACTGTCTGGCCCAGCAGGAGCTCGGTCCCGACCGCCAGCACTTCGACGATCACTCCGCTCCCCTCGACCCGACCGGATCCTCTACTGCCCGTGAGCGGACCTCGCCGGTGAGGTCGGTCTCGTAACTGCCCGTTATCTCGACCTCGAGCCACTCGCCGGGCCTTCCGGCATCCAGGCAGATCATCCCGTCGATGTCCGGCGCCTCCCGGTAGGAACGCCCCACCGGTACCCCGTCCTCCACCTGATCCACCAGCACCCTGTGCCGCCTCCCCACCTGCTCGGCGTTGCGCCGGGCCGTGATCAGCTCCTGGACCCGGCTCAGCTCCCGCACCCGGTCGGTGACCTCGTCCGGATCGATCCGTCCCGGCAGGTCGACGGCCGCCGTGCCCGCCTCGGGCGAGTACGGGAAGAAGCCGGCCCAGTCGAGATCGGCCTCGCCCAGGAAGTCGATCAGCTCGTCCACGTCCTCTTCGGTCTCGCCCGGGTAGCCGACGACGAACGACGACCTCAGCGCAGCATCCGGATCCGCATCCCGGATCCGGGTGATGAGACGTAGGTGGCTGCCGGTGCTCCCGGGACGGCGCATCGACCGCAGGAGCCGGCGCGACGCGTGCTGGAGGCTGAGGTCGAAGTAGGGCGCCAGCCTGGGGTTGGTGACCATCTCCTCGATCAGGGGAGGCCGGATCTCGGTGGGGTACAGGTAGAGCAGCCGTATCCGGACCAGCTCCTCGACATCCGAGACGAACCGGAGCAGGTCGACGATGGTGTCCCGGGTCGCCACCCCGATGTCACGTCCGTAGGCGGCCAGATCCTGGGCGACCAGGACGATCTCCGACACACCCGCCCGGCACAGCCCCTCGATCTCGTCCCTGATGGAGGAGGGACGCCGGGAGCGTTGGGGGCCCCGTATGAGCGGTATGGCGCAGAAGGCGCAGGTCTTGTCGCATCCCTCGGCAATCTTCACGTAGGCGTAGGGGAAGACCGGGGTGGGCCGGTGCGCCAGATCGAGGATGTCCATCGGTGAGCGCCGTGGACCGATCCGTACCGGCGACCAGCCGGTCATCGAGTCGAGCATGCCCACCAGCTCGCCGTAGCGGTCGAGGCCGACCACCGCATCGACCCCGGTCAGCGCCTCCTCCAGCTCGGTCCCGAAACGTTGCGCCATGCAGCCCATCACCACCAGCCGGGCGTCGTCGGCCCTGGCGTCCTCCAGATCGAGGATGGTCTCGACCGACTCGGCCCTGGCGGCCTCGATGAAGGCGCAGGTGTTGACCATCACCACATCCGCCTCCTCGGGAGACCCGGCCGAGCGGTAGCCCGCCTGGTGGAGCATGGCGGACACCTTGTCGGAGTCGACCTGGTTCTTGGAACAGCCGAGGGTGGTTATGTGGATGCTGGGGGTGGTGCGCGACCTCACCGCGGGGAGTCTAGGAAGGCCCGCGGACGCTCAGAACGGCTGCGGTCCCACCTCTCCGTCCTCCTCCTCCTCCTCGACCGGTTGCTCCACGGGGGGACACGTGTTCCTGATCACGCACGGGTGGGCCTCGATGATGGCGCGGACGGGTCTGTAGCTGACCCACCACGACTGATCCCGGTCCCGGCCGTTGACGGTCACGGTCCGGTCGACACGGACGGTCCAGCCCTTCCGAGCCGGCTCGATCACGATCGACTCACCGGTCCCCAGGTCCGGGTTGGAGATGTACCGGGTCGAGGGCGGATCGACGTAGCGGTAGGGACGGGAGACCTGGCCGGTGACCACCCGGGCGTCCGGCCCGCCCTGCGTCAGCACGTCCAGGGTATGCCAACCGTCCTTCCACTCCCCGATCACCGCTCTGCCGTCGTTGTCCCCGTACAGCTTCACCGTCAGGGAGGTGTCCGTGTAGTCGCTCACCACCAGGACCGGGCTCTCGGTGTCGTTCCGGAAAGACAGGTCGATGGAGGGATAGTCGAGGGTCCCCTCGATTCCGGGTGGGTAACGAGGGATGTACACGCTGTGAGGCCGGGCGTAGCTGCCGATGAACCCTCCCCAGAAGATGGCGTTGTACATGGTGGCCGCGTACTGGCTGATCCCCCCACCGACCGTGTCCGATACCCGATCCACCACCCAGGTGTCCGCCGGCAGGTATCCCTTGTCGACGGTCCGCCGCCCCACCAGCCTGTTGAGGCTCAGCCGTCCGCCCGGTTGCACCACCGCCCCCGTCACGGTGTCTGAGAAGAGCTCGAGGTTGGCGACACGGGGCTCGCAGCAGTCGTGATGGATGGTGTAGCCGGAGATGAGGTGACGGATCCCGTGCTCCTCCGCCACCTGCTCGTAGATTGCGGGAGGCGCCAGCTCGAGCGCCCTGGCCAGGAAGTTGACCATCTCGACCCGGGTGACCGGCCCGTTGGGACAGAAGCGGAGCCCGTCGTCGGAACAGGCGGTCACCAACCCGGCCGCCACCGCCGAATGGATGTTCGGGGCATGCACCGTCCCGGCCAGGTCGGTGAAGCCCAACCGCTCGGCGGGTTCCAGACCGAACGCCCTGGTGAGGAAGGTGGCCATCTCCCCCCTCGTGACCGGGCCGGACGGGCAGAAGCGCGGCGGGTTCAGGCCGCATCCCTGGCTGATCCCCAGCTCGGCGAGCCGCTCCGGGTAGCCCGACCACCAGGCCTCCCCGTCGACGTCGGTGAAGCGGCCGGGGCCGGGACCGGGCTCGTCCAGGTGGTCCACCGCCCGGACCAGCCAGACCGCCATGACCCATCGCCCGATCGACTCGTCGGGACAGAAGCGTCCGGTTCCGCACTCGGTCCCTTCCAGCATCCCGAGCGAGTCGAGGGCGTCGATCATCGCAGCGTCGGTACCGTCCGGCGGGACATCCGCGAACGGCCGGCCCTCTTCGGTGTCGGTGGGTAGCACCGCTGCCACCTCCGCGCCCACCGGTTGCAGGGCGATGGTGGCGAGTGCCAGCACGAGGCCGGCCGCCAGAGCCGGCGGTCGCCTCATCCTTGCCGGTGAGAGGCGGGCGCGGGGCCGGGAGCCGGGAACAGGTCAGACCTCTTGGAAGACGTAGCGAGCAAGCACCTCGAGGCGATCACCGAAGCCGCCCGGATGCAGGTACCAGAGGGTCGCGGCCACGGTGGAGAGCATCGGATTGCCGTCCTGGGGTGTGAAGCAGAACCCGACGATGCGGTTGCCTCCCCGCACGGTCAGGGTCTCGACCGGGACCACCGTCTGGCTGAGAATGCGCCCGTAATAGCCGTGATCCCGCCCGAAGGAGAAGATCTCGCCGGCCGAGCGCTTGTAGGTGACCGCCACCCTCGGGTTCTCCATGAGGCGCTCCTGGGCCTCCTCCACGGTGATCTCCCGATCCAGCACTATCTCGAAGTGCAAGGCGTGCATGTACTGGCTGTTGACCTTGATCGCCGACGAGAACAGGTCGAGGTCCTCTCCGACCGTCCGGAAGAGGTGGTGAGCATCCCGGGCGTGGTGGGTGCCGAATCTCCCCTTGGAATGGGTCCCTACCTCCGGAGAAGGGATGAACTTGCCTACCTGGCTGATGTCATTGGCCCGGCGGATACAGAGGAAGGACCCCTCGACAATGTGGTTGGTCCCGTCGGCGTCGAAGCCGAGGGTCTTGAGAAGCACCGCGATGTTGTGGGTGTTGCACGACACGATGTGGAGGAAGCGGTCCTCCTCCCGGTCGAGAGCCTGGTCGTTGATGCCCCGCGCATACATCTTGCCGAAGCCGAACTCGGAACCCTGGGCCAAGAACCCGCTGACACCCGACGCGCTCCGGTAGTACTTCTCCTTGTTCTCGTTGCCCGCCGGGGTGCAGTCGACCACCACCGTGGCCCGCTCGATGGCTTCCCAGGCCTCCAGCTTCGGTGCGTGACCCAGTTCCTCGAAGCCGGCCCACCGATCCTGGTCGACCGACAGATGAGCGCCGCGGCTGACCAGATCGTTGACCTTCCCCCGCTCACGGAGCAGGGGCGTCCGCTTGTGGAAGGTGACCTCGTCGATGCCGAAAGCCTCCTGGTTGTCGGCCATGAGACCGATCAAGGGCTCCCCGATGGTTCCCGTCCCCACGATATGCACGATCCTGACCATTCAGAACTCCCGCTCGACCATATCTGACGGGTTCTCATAGTAGGCCCTCGACCGCCGGATCGCAGGTCGGACCGCCTGGCGACCACCCACCACTCGCCCCTGCCGGTGGCGCGGATGCGGACGCCGGCAACGTGTACCGTTGACCCCCGGCCGGATCGCCAAGCCGGCCCCGCAGAGACGAGGAGGCTCCGTTGATCACACCCGATCGGCCATCGCCCGCCGACACCGGCCCGGCAATCCGCGAGTTGGGGTCCGGGGAACGGAGGGCGGCGGTCGGGCTGATCAACACGGCCGCCGATTGGTACCGGGAGTTCCTGCCGCCGGAGGAACTACACACTCCCGAGATGGACGAGTCCGGCTGGGATGCCGAGGCGGACCGCATGACCTGGTGGGGCGCAATCTCGGACCAGGGGCTGATCGGGGTGACGGGTAGCGAGCCCATCGGGGACGTGGTGCTCCTCCGCCACCTGTACGTCCTCCCCGAGCACCAGCGGAGCGGTGTCGCCGGCGCCCTGATCCGCCATGTCGAGGAGACAGTGCCCGACCCGACCAGGATGATCGTGGCCGGAACCTACACGGACAACTTCAAGGCCCGCGGTGTCCTGGAGAAGAACGGCTACCGGCCGGCCGCCGACTCCGAGTCCGTTCTCCGTACCTACTACGACATCCCCGAGGACCGCCTCGTCAGTTCGATCGCCTACGTGAAAGCTGTTGGCTCGCGAGGGCGATGATCACAACGTCGACCATGAGGGTTACGGGTAACCTGGTCGGGATGGTCCCTGTGACACCGGGTTGGCTCGCCGCAACGAGCCCCAACCATCACCCCCGGCGGTCCATCGTACGCCCGCGCACGGGATGGATGCCTTGAGCTCCCTGATCCGCATGTTCGGGCCGGCTGCCGGATACCGCCGGGATGACTGGCGCTTGCTCGGCCTGATGTACCTGGCCGGCCTGTTCCAAGGCTACGCGCAGACCCAGGCCGTCAACACGCTCCCGTTCGTCCGGCTCACCTTCGAACTGTCCAAGGCCGACATGAGCTACCTGTTCGCCATCGCTCGCATCGGCTCTCTGGTCGCCGTCGTCTACGCGGTGTTCGGAGACCGCTGGGGGCGTAGAGGTCCGTTCCTGATGGCATACCTGATGCTCATGCTGGCCACCGGCGCCACGGCAGCGGCCTTCTCCCCCACCGTGTACACGGCCCTGCAGGTGGTCGCCCGCATGGGTGCGGCCGCGATGGCGATGCTGGCCACGGTCCTGCTGGCCGAGCAGGTCAACTGGAACAACCGGGCCTGGGCGATCAGCCTCTATTCGACCGCCGTGGCTCTCGGATCGGGAGCGGGACTCCTCGCCCTACCGATCGCCCAGACCAGCGAGACCGGTTGGCGCCTCCTGTTCGCGGCGTCGCTCGCCGGCCTTCTCCTCTACCTGTGGTTGAGAGGGAGGGTCGAGGAGAGCAGGGTGTTCCAGTTCGACACCGGCGGCGGTGTGTTCGCCCCGCTCTTCGGCCGCTCTGCGGGGCGGTTCTGGCTGGCCGGCATCTACAGCCTGTCGGTGAGCGCCTTCTCGGCAGTGGCGGTGACGTTCGCCCTCGAACGTCTCGTCAACGGTCTGGGCCTGACCTCATCCGAGGCGGCCCGCATCCTGCTGATCGGCGGCACGCTGGGAGGGACCGGCTTCTTCCTGGGCGGGCGCATGGGTGACACCCTGGGACGCAAGCCGGCCATCCTCCTCTCACTGATCGTGGGGCTGGCGGGCGGGATCGGCTTCTACTGGACGTCGAGCAGAGACCTTCTCATCGTCGCCGCGACGCTGTCGGCCTTCGGAAGCTCGGCCGCCCTGCCCGTCAGCGCCGCCCAGCGGACCGAGCTGTTCCCCACCGCCATCAGGGCCACCGCCACCCAATGGCTGCACACCCTGGCCGTGCTCGGGTCGATCCTCGGCCTGACCATCGCCGCCACCACGATCGAGCTCTGGAGCCTGCCGATGACGGTGACCGTGTTGGGGGTGGGGGTCCTCGTGGCGATGCTCGCCCAACTCGTCATTCCGGAGACGCTGGGCGACGAGATGGGTCACCCGACCACCAAGCGGTAGCGCGGGTAGAAGGTTGCCAGGCGAAGGACGTTCATTACCACCAATGCCCACCAGACGGCGCTGATCGATCCGGCCATGATCAAAAGCAAGCATGCCACCCCCGCGACGAAGACCATCGCCTTGGCCATGTAAGTGAAGTCGGTTGCGCCGATCATGATCCCGTCCAGCACGAAGATCAGGCCGTTCAGGGGCTGGCTCAGGGCGATGATCGGCATCAGGGTGATCACGAGCGCGGCCACCGCCGGGTCGGTGGTGAACCACCCGGGCAGGTCTTGACGCATCAACCAGAAGGCCGCGGCGAGAAACACGCCCCAGCACAGCCCCCAGAGGAGCATCCGTTGGGAGAAGCGGCGCGCAGCCGCCCGGTCGGTGGCGAGATGGCCCGCCACCAGGTTCTGGGCGGCGATCGCCACCGCGTCGACGGCCAGGTTCAGGAAGATCCACACCTGCACCGCCACCTGGTGGGCGGCCACCTCGGTGTCACCCAGGCGGGCGGCCACCGCCACGGCGAGCGTGAGGGTGGCCACGAGCGCCGAGGTCCGCACGAACAGAGCCGACCCGGCGCTGATCAGCTCCCGCAGGTCATCCCACCGGGGCCGGACCCGGCGCAGGACCAGCCCGGTGTGCCCGCTCAGGAAGTAGTAGAGGAAGGCCCCACCGCCCAGGGTCTGGGCGATCACCGAAGCGAAGCCGGCGCCCGGCAGTCCCCAACCGAATCCGAATATGAACACGGGATCCAGAACCAGGTTGACCAGGCTGAGGCCGATACTGATGAACATGGGGGTGCGGGTGTCGCCCACCCCCCGGTACACCGAGTGCCCGACGGTGATCATCAGGATCGCGGGCAGGCCGAGGCCGCGGATCCGCAGGTAGGAGACCGCGTGCGGCGCCACATCCGGTCCCGCGCCCATCAGACCGACCAGCTGGGGGGCGGCGCCTTCGACCAGGACCAGCCCGGCTGCGCCCAGCACGGCAGCCACGGTTAGGGATTGCACGGCCACTTCCGCGGCCCGGGCGTGGTCGCCGATCCCGATCGCCCGCGCGATGAGCGGGGTCCCGGCGTAGGCCAGCACGATGAAGACGAAGAACGCCAGGCCGAGGATGCCTGTCACCACCCCCATGGCGGCCAGGGGAACCTCGCCGAGGCGGCCCACGAAGGCGGTGTCGACCAGAGCCACCAGGGGCTCTGCGGCCAGCGCGCCCAGTGCCGGAACGGCCAGGCGGGCGATGGTGCGGTCGTCGTCGGTTATGCGGAACATGATGAGCCCTGGAAGCTTATGGCCTGCGACCGCCATGACACGCCGGCGGGGTCCGGACGTATATCTAACCTGGGAATCATGGCGAGGGGTGAAGTTCGGGCGGACGGGACCGTCCCGACCGCGAGGGAGCGGGGCTACGCCCGGCGCATCGTCAACCGGCTCGCCTCCCGCTACCCCGAGATCGCGACGGCTCTCGAGTACGCCAACCCCTTCGAGCTGCTGGTCTCGACGGTCATCTCCGCCCAGACCACCGACGAGAACGTGAACCGGGCCACCCCCGAGCTGTTCGCTCGCTGGCCCACGCCCGACGACCTGGCCGCCGCCGACCCCGAAGACGTCGAGCGGGTGATCTTCTCAACCGGCTTCTACCGGCAGAAGACCCGCTCGATCATCGCCCTGTCACAGGACCTGGTGGAGCGGTATGACGGAGTCGTTCCCGATGAGATGGCCGAGTTGGTGACGTTGAAGGGGGTGGGACGCAAGACCGCTTCGGTGGTGCTGGCAGAGGCGTTCGGTCAGCCAGCGATCGCGGTGGACACCCATGTCCGGAGGATCACCAACCGGCTCTCGCTCACGACCGAGGACGACCCCACCAGGATCGAGCAGGACCTGAAGGCCCTGGTGCCCCGCCACGAATGGCAGCATCTCTCGATGCGGGTCATCCAGTTCGGCAGGGACGTCTGCAGCGCCCGCAAGCCCCGGTGCTGGGAGTGCGAGCTCGCCAGGCTGTGCCCGTTCGAGCCGAAGTCCCTCCCGCCTGACTGAGCCGGCCCCCCGGCGTCGGCGGACCTGGTGCGGGTTATCGTGCAGGCCGCATGGACCTGGAGCGCTACATACTCGAGCGGTCAAGCGTCAGCGGTGAGATCATCAGCGCCGACACCTTCCTGAACCACCGGGTCGACCCCACCGTCATGGTCGAGTTCGGCCGCCGGATCGCCGAGATCGCCGCCCCGCTCCGGCCGGATGTCATCGTCACCGCGGAGGCGAGCGGGATACCTCCCGCCCTGACCGCCGCCTCGCAACTGGGTCTCCCCATGGTCTATGCGAAGAAGTACGTCCTACCGGGGCCCAGGAAGGCGGTGAGCAAGGAGGTGCGGTCGGCCACCAAGGGCTTCGAGTACACGATCGAGATCCGCCGGCACGTGCTGGAGCCCGGAATGAGGGCGCTGGTCGTCGACGACTTCCTCGCCCAGGGACGGACCGCGGTGGCGCTGGGCGAGATAATCGAGGAACTCGGCTGCGAGATGCTGGGGGCGGTCTTCGCCATCGAGAAGGCCTGGGTCGGCGCCCGTCGCCTGATCGAGGAACGGGGTTGGCCGGTCTGGGCGGTGACCAGCGTGGCGTCGGTCGACGGTGGCGTGATCCGGTTTGGCTGAACCTGCTCCGCCGGTCGCCGACATAGTCGATGCCCTCAGACGACACACCGGGGACGAGTGCTTCGCCTGCGGGCGGTCCAACCCGATCGGACTCCACATCGACGACTTCGACATCCGGGGGGACGACGTGGTGGCGACGTTCGCAGCCCGCCACGACCTCCAAGGCACCATCGGGAACCTCCATGGCGGGATCGCCGCCACCGCCCTCGACGAGATCCTGGTCTGGGCCGGGATCCTCCAGGAGCAGGTCTTATGCGTCACCGGGAGGCTGGAGCTGCGCTACCGCCGCCCGGTCGGCGTCGCCGGCGAGATCGACCTGCGGGCGCGGGTCGACGAACGTAGGGGCAACCGGCTGATGATCAGTGGATCGCTCGATCCCGGTGACGGCAGCACGAGCGTCACCGCCAAGGGCCTGTACCTCGTCAGCCACACCATCGCCGAGATCATGGAGCAGACCGGCTGAAGGGAGGTCGGTTACCGGAGGCGGTCGGCCCAGTCGGCCAGGTCCGAGTAGCGGGATCGGGCGTCCGCATAGCGGCGGTCCTTCTCGACCCGGCTGACGATCCGGGAGATCACCCGGACGGCGGCGGCCACCATGAGGAGGGCCAGGCAGATGCGGGCAGCCACTGCCGGTCCGGTCAGGAAGGCGGTATCGCACCGAGCCAGGCCGTCGGCGCACAGGCCGTATCCCGTGCCGCCGGTCAGCAGGCTGATCAGCATCACCAGTGGGATCACCGCCAGCAGCAGAGCCACCAGGATCAGCAACCCGCGAATCGCCTTCAGTAGACCTATCACAAGCCGGCAGTCTATAGGGCGAAAGTGCTACGGCCCCGTCACCGTCTACTTCCGTGCGGCCAGCCGGGCACGGTTACCGGGGCCACCATCTGGCCGGACACGCCCTCGAGCAGATCGGCCACCGGGGTGCCGTCCGGGTCGGCGGCATCAGGCCAGGCCTCGACCAGGGGTTCCAGGACGAACCGGCGGTGCCGGTAGCGGGGATGGGGAACCTCCACGGACGGCGTGCGGACGGTGCGGTCGCCGTACAGGATCAGGTCGAGGTCGATGAGCCGGGGTCCCCACCGGGGCCCTCTCACCCGGCCCATCCCCCGCTCGATTTCGAGAAGCCGGCCCACCAAATCCACCGGGTCAAGTTCGGTATCGACCAGGACCACCGCGTTGTAGAAGGGCTCCTGGTCGACCATGCCCTGGGGAGCGGTCTCGTACACGCCGGAGCTTGCCACCACCCGCCCCAGCAACCGGATGCCCTCCATGGCTTTGGCGAGGTTGGCCGCCCGGTCGCCCAGGTTGGTCCCCAGTGCGATGACCGCCCTCACTCCGCCGACAACTCCGCTCCGGGAAGTGGCCGGACCACCGTCACCGAGACGTCTTCGAACTCGACTTCGATGGGCGCCCGGGGTTTGTGAACGGTCACCGCCACCCTTCTGACCCGGCCGTCCTCGAGGACCAGTTCGGCCACCCGTTCGGCCACCCGTTCGATCAGGTTCCACTGCTCGCCCGACACCCGGCCATGTATCTCGGTGGCCAGCTTGCCGTAGTCGATGGTCGAGGCCAGCTCGTCGCGCTCTCCCGCCTGCGAGAGGTCCATCCATAGGGTCACATCCACCACGAACGGCTGGCCCTCCCGCCGTTCTTCGGCCAGGACGCCGTGATGGGCCTCGATCCGCAGACCCTTCAGAGTGATCGAGTCGCCGGACTCCCCCGGGGCCGTCCCGCCGGATGTGATCAAGACCTCGCTCACACCCCCGCCGCCGGGATGAGGCCCCTCCCGCTGGGACCGAGCGGCCGTCCGATGATCTCCTGGATGACCATTGCAGCCACGCGGGGATCATCCACCAGACCGGCGAAGACCACGTACCCGGCCAGGATGCCGCCCACCGTGTCGTCCACGAAGTCCCTGTGGACCAGTACCTTGGCGTCCGGATCGGCCAGGACCTTGGCCAGGACCTCGAATGCGTGCTCGACCGCCGCCTCTTCGTGTTCGCTGTCGACCGGCGCCAGGTGGACCTCGATGCCGGCTCGCTCGTAGCTGCGAACGTTCTGGTTGCCGGGGAGCAGCGACACCACGGTGGTGAATCCGGCCTCGACCATCCAGGATATCTCCTGCTCCCGCCGGACCCGCCGGTGCTGGATGCCCTGACCACCCACCCGGGACGATGCGGCCAGGCGATCCTGGATAACCCAGGCAAAGTCCCGTGGCCTACTGCCGGTCGGCATCACCCTCATCCATGGCCGCCACCATAGCGTCAGCCAGCGCCAGCGCATCCCGGGTTGAGGGCACATCGTGGACCCTCATCACGGAAGCGCCCAGGATCGCCCCGATACCCGCCGCCACCGCGGTCACGCCGTCTCTCTCCTCCACGGACCGGTCGGTGAGGGCGCCCAGGAAGGCCTTCCTCGAGGCTCCCACCAGGACCGGCCGGCCCAGCCCCGCCAGGTCGGGCAGGCCGTTGAGCAGGGCCAGGTTGTGGTGCAGCGTCTTGCCGAAGCCGATCCCCGGATCGATCGCGATCGCACGCCGGTCGACGCCCGCCGCGGTAGCCGCCCCGATCCTCCGGCGGAGGTACTGGGATACCTCGGCGACCACGTCGGCGTAGTACGGGTCGGCCTGCATGGTGCGGGGATTGCCTTGCATGTGCATGAGCACCACCCCCACGCCGGCCGATGCGCACAGTCGCGCCATGGCGGGGTCCTCCAGGGCCGTGACGTCGTTCAGCACCGCCGCCCCGGCATCGATGGCCGCCTCGGCCACCCCCGGCTTCGACGTGTCGATCGACACCAGCACACCGGCGGACGCCAACCTCGCCACCACCCCCACCACCCGGCCGAGCTCCTCCTGCTCGGAGACCTCGGCCGCGCCCGGTCGGGTCGACTCGCCTCCCACGTCCACGATGTGGGCGCCCTGGCGCCACATCCGCAGACCCATGGCAACGGCCGAGTCCTCCGACAGGCAACGGCCGCCGTCCGAGAAGGAGTCCGGGGTGACGTTGACCACCCCCATGATGACTGTGCCCCGGTTCGGGTCGAGGACGGCACCCCTTACGTGCCACCTCGGTCGCCTCACACGCGGCCCCGGTTGATCAGCGAGAAGGCCTCGGCCCGGGTGGCGGCGCTACGCCGGAACTGTCCCCGGACCGCCGAGGTCTGGGTGACCGCGCCCGGCTTCTCCACCCCGCGCATCTCCATGCACAGGTGTCGAGCCTCGACGACCACCAGCGCACCCCGGGGCGCCAGGACTTCCACGAGGGCATCGGCGACCTGGGTGGTGAGCCTCTCCTGCATCTGGGGCCGCCGGGCGAAGCCGTCCACCAGCCGCGCCAGCTTGGAGAGCCCGGTCACGCGGCCATCCGGCACGTAGGCCACGTGGGCGGTGCCGTAGAAGGGGAGCAGATGGTGCTCGCACATCGAGTAGAACGGGATGTCGCGCACCAGCACCATCTCCTCGTGCTGGTCGGCCACGAAAACCCGGTACAGGTCCTCTCTGGGGTCGCGCTGGATCCCGTCGAACACCTCGGCATACATGCGAGCCACCCGCAGCGGGGTCTCGGTCAGGCCCTCCCGGTCGGGATCCTCTCCGATCGCGGTCAGTATCCGCCGTACGGCGTCGCGGATCGCAGCCTGGTCGATCCCCTGGCCGCCCACGATCAGCGCGAGATCGGATCGGCCGCTGTAGAGGGGCCCCAACCCAACCCACGCCCCGGGCGGGCGGGC
>VXRE01000055.1:20663-32969 GCA_009838635.1 Acidimicrobiia bacterium
ATTACCCCCCGGTCGGGCGTCGCGCTCCCCCGGCGGGCCCCCCCCCGGGCCCCCCAGCACCCCCCCTATATGGCCACGGCGACGGCGGCGCCCGCCACCCCCTCCACCAGCCCCGGACTGCCGGCCGGCGCCTGGATGCGGGGATCCGAGCCGTGCCTGGCCTCCCACTTGGGCACGTCAGAGAGTATCTCGACGATCTCGTCGGCCGCCAGGGTCTCGACCGTGATCAGCCGGTCGGCCAGCCGGTGCAGCGCGTCGATGTGCGTGGTGAGTATCCGCCTGGCCTCCTCATGAGCCTGGCCGAGCAGTGCCCGGACCGCATCGTCAATGGCCGCCGCCACCTCGTTGGAGTAATCCTGCTGGCTCGAATAGTCCCGGCCGAGGAACACCTCGGCATTGTTCTTCCCGTACTTCATGGGGCCGAGCTCGTCGCTCATCCCGTACTCCATGACCATCCGCCGGGCCTGCTCGGTGGCCTTCTCGATGTCGTTGGACGCACCGGTGGTGGGGTCCACGAATATCAGTTCCTCGGCGGCCCGTCCCCCCATCAGCATGGCCAGCTGGTCGGTCAGCTCCGAGCGGCGCATGTAGTTCCGGTCCTCCGTCGGGAGCGCCAGCGTGTAACCGCCCGCCCGTCCCCGGGGGATGATGGTCACCTTGTGGATCGGGTCGGCGTTGGGCAGGGCGAAACCCACCAGGGCGTGCCCGCCCTCGTGGTAGGCGGTGACCCTCTTCTCGTGATCGCTCATCACCCGGCTCTTGCGCTCCGGACCGGCGATCACCCGGTCGATGGCCTCCTCGAGTTCCCCGGGCTCGACCAGTTCCTTGTCACGGCGCGCCGCCAGCAGGGCGGCCTCGTTGATCAGGTTGGCGAGGTCGGCGCCGGTGAATCCGGGGGTCTGGCGGGCGATGGCCTCCATATCCACGTCCTCGGAGATCGGCTTGCCCTTGGCGTGGACATCGAGGATGGATCTCCGGCCCCTGAGATCGGGGCGATCGACCACCACCTGGCGGTCGAAACGGCCCGGCCGGAGCAGCGCCGGGTCGAGGATGTCCGGCCGGTTGGTGGCGGCGATCACGATGACCCCGCTGGCCACGTCGAAGCCGTCCAGTTCCACGAGAAGCTGGTTCAGCGTCTGCTCGCGCTCGTCGTGGCCTCCACCGAGGCCGGCGCCCCGGTGCCTTCCCACCGCGTCGATCTCGTCGATGAAGATGATCGCCGGCGCCGAGGACTTGGCCTTCTCGAAGAGGTCACGGACCCGGCTGGCCCCCACGCCCACGAACATCTCTACGAAGTCGGATCCGGAGATCGAGAAGAACGGGACGCCGGCCTCACCGGCCACGGCCCTCGCCAGGAGGGTCTTGCCGGTGCCGGGAGGCCCGTAGAGGAGCACTCCCTTGGGAATCTTGGCGCCCATTGCCCGGAACTTCTGCGGGGACTCCAGGAAGTCCTTTATCTCTCCCAACTCCTCGATGGCCTCCTTGAGCCCGGCCACGTCCTCGAAGGTGACCTTGGGCTGGTCCTTGGTCACCTGCTTGGCCTTGGCCTTGCCGAACTGCATGATCCGGCTTCCACCGCTCTGCATCTGCATGATCACGAAGATCATGAAACCGAAGATCAGGAGCCATGGCAGGAATCCGACGATCAGACCCCAGAAGCCGGGGGGCTCCGGATCGATGATCACCTTGACATCGTTGCTGAGGAGCAGCTCGGTGAGCGCTCCCTCGTACTCGGCCGGGTAGAGAACGCGGAAGTCGGCCGGTACGTCCGGGACGAGTACTCCGGGAGCCAGCATGCCCTCGATGGCGTTGGAACGCTCGAGGATGGTCGCCTCGGCTACGGCGCCGTCCTCCACCAGTTGCTCGAATACGGTCAGATCGATCTCGCCCGATTCGGCCGCCTGGTCCAGAAACCGCTGACCGAGCAGCACGAGAGCCATCACCACGAGACCGTAGAGAACGATGGTGCGGGTGGTCTTACTCAATTCATCTTTCCCATGTTGCTGCCGTGGCGCGGCGAGAGACCCGGTGAGCCCGGAATAGTGGCGTAGCGGAGATTCGCGTTCCCCATCCTACGGGAGAAACGTGCCTATGACCACCCTTCTAGTGGTCTGTCTGTGTAATGGCGGTGTGATATGGCGAGGCAGCGGTGTTCCTCGCAAGGCCCGCTGACGAAAGCGTACCCGCCGGGTACGTCGAGGAAGCGGAACGCAGCGACGGGACGCCGATGACCGCCAGAGCACCCGGTTGTTTCGCAGACAGACCACTAAATATGGTGCTCGTCAAGGACCCCCACATAGGGAAGGTTTCGGTAGAGCTGGTCGTAGTCCAGGCCGTAGCCCACCACGAACTCGGGGCCGATCCGGAAGCCTACGTATCTGGCCTCGACCGGGACCCGTTGTTCTCCCTCCTTCAGCAGCAGCGTGGCCAGCTCTATCGAGGCGGGGTTCCTCAGCCGGAGGGTGCGCAGCAGGTAGTCGAGGGTGAGTCCCGAATCCACGATGTCCTCCACCAGCAGCACGTGGCGCCCGGCTATCTCCTCGTCCAGATCCTTGAGTATCCGCACCACACCCGAAGTCTTGGTGCTCGATCCGTACGAGGACACCGCCATGAAATCGAACTCCACGGGGATGCTGATATGCCGGGCCAGGTCGGCCATCACCATGAAGGCGCCCCGTAGCACGCCCACCACCAGCAGCCTCTCGTCGCGGTAGTCACCGGAAATCTCGTCGCCCATCTCCTTCAGGCGATGAGCGATCTTCTCCTCGCTTATCAAGACCCGACCGGCCTCCACCTGTCCTCCCTCGTCGCCTCCACCAGGACGTACCCCATCGTATCCTCGTCGACCCATCCGCGGTAGGCCCGGCGGACTCCGGGCACCCATACCACCTCACCACCTACCGCCAGCACCGGCCATCCCACCCGTTGGTCAAGCGGGACACGGGCCTCGGACAGGGCGTCCGCCGCCCGCTTACCTCCCCGGGCCATGGCGATCCGGTCATCGTCATCTGCCGGCCGGACCACCGCCTGACCCCAGGGCAGGGCCCGGGCGTCGAAGACCTGGCGCCACCGGGAGAGGGGAAAGGCCTCGGGCCGCCCGGGATGCTCTCGGGCCTCCCAGTGCCAGGCGCCCCACCGGGTCGCTCTCCCCATCGACAGGGGCACGGAAGGCAGGACGGCGGGAGGGTCCTGGGCGCCGATCATCACGTAGGCCCCCACGCGAGCCACCCGGTGACCGCCTGTGATGCGGCCCTCCGTCCCGTCCACGGCCGCCCTCAGGACGACCTCCACGTCGCGCCGGCCGCCCGGGTATCCCTCCCCCAGCGTCCGCAGTGCCCTCCGGACGGCCCGGGCCGCCAGGGCCGGCGGAAGGGTACGGATCTCACCGGCCGCGACGCGCACGGATCCTCCCAGGCGCTCCACCTTGGCGGACGCGCCGGCCCGTTCGAGGAAGGCCAGGTCGGGCTCGACCAGCCGGGCCAGATCGGCCAGCCTCCTGCCGATGCCGGGGGCCAGGGTGCGCTCCCACCCGGCCAGGGCGCGGCGGATCCTGACCCGCCGGTAGGAGGCATCCTGGTTGGCCGGATCGTCCGCGAACGGCAATCCCAGCAGGGCGGCCAGCTCCCGCGTCTGGAGCCGGGTCACTTCGAGCAGCGGACGCACCAGGCCGGGACGGTGCCGGTGGATGCCCCTCAGCCCGTCCAGCCCGGACCCCCACAAGAGGTTTCCGAGGACCGTCTCGGCCTGGTCGTCGAGCGTATGGCCGGTGGCGACCCGCTCCCCTGCGCCCAGCTGACGCCGGAGCGCCTCGTAGCGGGCCCGGCGGGCTACAGCCTCGGGCGAGCCCGGCCCGGAGGTGTCCACCCGCACGACGGTCAACCCCAGGCGGAGCCGGTCCGCAACTGCCCTGGCCGCGGACTCCATCCGGTCCGAGCCGGGCCAGCCGTGGTGGACATGAACGGCTCTAGGGCTCCTCCCACACTCCTGCAGCGCCCACGCCAGGACCGCACTGTCGGCGCCGCCGCTCAGAGCCACCACCAACGGGTCGTCTCCGAGCGCCTGGCCGGCCAGGGTGGCGACCTCGGCGCCGAGTCGCTCTAGGCGACGCGAGCCAACCATGTCTCGGGGGCCTTGATCTCCGCTCTGGTGGGCAGCGTCTCGGGAGACTCCCAGGCCCGATTCACCGCCTCCCATCCGGCCCGCTCCTCCACCGCCAGGATGAACTCGCGTCCCTCGTCGTACTGTCGCAGCTTCATCTCCAACCCCGACAGGCGCAACAGGGCCGCGACCCGAGGATGGTGGCGGCGTCGGGTGAAGAGATCGGACATCCGTTTCCACGTGACGAGTTGCCGCTCCCCGATGCGGTCCATCACCACATGCCCGTGACCCTCCACCAGCGACATGAGCGCCTGCACCCGGTCAAGGTGCTCCAACTCGGAGGGAGTGGCCATCAGGCCCAGCACCCCGGCCTCCCCCACCGGAGGGCGGCCTTCCCTGATGGCCTGGGCTGCCCGGGACAGGAGGATCTCCAGGCGCGACGGATCCTCGGGCGCGGACAGGGACACCAGACTTCCCGCCAGGCCCAGAAAGTACTCTCGAAGCCAGGGAACGCCCACGAACTGGAGCCGGTGGGTGACCTCGTGAAGAGCCACCCAGAACCGGAAGTCAGCGGGACGCAGCTGGAACTTCCTCTCCATCTCCAGGATGTTGGGCGCGGGCAGGCAGATCTGGTCCGCCCGACCGTCGGATGGCAGCAGTAGCTCGTACTGGCCCAGGACGCGCCGTGACAGCAGGCCCAGAACGGCGCCGGTCTCCAAGGCCATCAGGAGCCCGGCGAGGCGGTGACCCAGCCCGGTCTCCTCGGCGTGATCCTCCAGCTTCTCCTCCACGGGACGCAGCAGCTCGGTGAAGAAGACCAGGTTGCGCTCCACCCACGTAAGCCGGTCGATGACCGTGACGCTGGGCTCGCCCGGGCCGGAGAAGCCGGTCTCCTCCTCGACCATGGCGCCGGCCCGGTGAACCAGGGTGGGGGCTGTCTCCTCGAGGGCGGCCAGGTGATAGGCGCCGGCCAGGGGATAGGCGCCGGCCAGGTATCCGGCCACCTGCAGCGTTCGGGCCCGGTCCTCGGGTTGCATCAGGCCGGGGCCGATGGAGCCCGGCCCCACTGCGACCGCGCCGGTCTCACCTGATCACACGGTAGCGGTTCTTGGTAACCCTCACGAAGTACATGATGATGGCGCCCACCACCGCGGCGGTACCGAGTAACAGGGTGGCCGGGACCAGGAACCGGTAGGACCATTCGGGCTCGGGTGCCACAGGCGGATCGTCGGGAACCGGGATGGCGGGCTCTGGCGCATCCGCGGCCGGGGTTTCCGACTCCTGACCCCCGGCTGTGAGCGGGAAAGCAACCAGCCCGGCGCATACGACCAAACCCACCAGCAACCAGGCGACCGGCCCCCTAAGCGCCCTGGTAAGTACCGCCCCTGCCATGGAAGTGATAGTACCAGCGTCTGTGGTCTGGTCTGTAGTCTGCAGGCTGTAGTAATCCAAGATAACTAGTAACTAACAACTAGCAACTAGCAACTAGCAACTAGCAACTAGCAACTAGCAACTAGACCTTCCAACCGGGCGGGAGGTCGACGGGGAGGGGCTGGCGGAGGACTCCTTCGGGAACCGGGCAGCCGGTGCGGATCAGCGCCAGGCTCCAGGTGGGCGAGAACCCCAGCACCGACCGGAGGAGCTTCACCGCCAGAGCACCGGCCGGACGGCCACCCCGACGCCGCCGGATCCCGAGCAGGTCCCTGATCCGGGCCGGAATGGTCGAGACCGCCCCGAGATAGAGGAGCCGGTATCCGACCTTCTGTAACCGATCCAGCGGCGGGTCGGCCAGGAAGTCAACGGCGGCCCGCATCCCGGGCGACGGGGCCAGGTCTGCGTGATCCGAGACCCAGCGCGACAGCGAGTCCGCTTCCTCGGGCACGGGCTCCGCGCCGAGCATCCGCCCGATGCGAGCCTGTTCCCGCACGAAGCGGTCCGCGTCAGCGGGGGTCAGGGCCACCGCCCCGAATGCCTGGTGGGCGGCCAGGAAAGAATCGGTCAGCACGTTGTGAACCCAGGCGGACAGGCCGGGATCCCCTGCCGAGTAGGGCCGGCCACGGTGGGAGGTCCCCTCCACGCGGGCGTGAGCCCTTCTAACCGCCTCCACGGCACTCTCCACCTCGGGGCCGGCGCCGAACGTGGTTGCCGTGACGTAGGCGGAGGTCCGGGACAGCCTTCCCAGCGGGTCGACGCGGTAGCGGGAGTGGTCCGCAACTCCGGCCACCACCTCCGGATGGGCGCTCTGGATGAGGAGTGCCCTGATGCCGCCCACGAAGGCGGCCACATCCGAGATCACCGACCAGGATGCCGAGCCGGGACCGCACGCGCCGGGGTCGCCGGGGAAGTCCAGGGTATGGCGTAGCGGGTACTCGATGTGGCCGAACGGACCTGTGGCGGAGGCCCGGACCCGGGCCCGCCACGACTCCCCCATCCTTCTCGAACGAGGTCCGATCACCTAGGCCACTAGGAGTTTCGGTCCCGGATCAGTCGGCGGATGCGCTCCACCACCTCGGGTGGAGCATCGACCCGGGCCCGTTCGCGAATGAAGCGGCGCAGCCGCTTCTCGAAGTGGAAGGCGCGCTCGCAGTTCAGGCATCGCCTGAGGTGCAGCCGGATCCGGATCCTCCGGATGGCCCTTATCTCGCCGTCGAGATAGGAGTAGAGCCTGGTGGCGGCCCGGAAGCACGACTTGCGGTGCATCAATCCCCTTCCCCGTCGGGGGTGCGGAACCCCCGTTCCTCCGCGGTCTGCCACAATAGCTTCTGCAGCGCTCTTCGTCCGCGATGGAGCCTCGACATCACGGTTCCGATGGGAATCTCCAGCATCCCGGCGATTTCCTTGTAGGAGAATCCCTCCAGATCGGCCATCAGCACCGGCATCCGGTACTTCCGGGGAAGCTTGTCGATCGCCTGCCGTACATCCGACCCCTCCAGGGCTTCGAACACCTCGTCCTCAGCCGAGCGCGCCGCTCGATTGGTCTCCGTCGTGGCCACCCGCTTGTACAGGTAGAGCCCCTCCACCCCGTCCAGATCCACCTCGCTAGGACGGCGCTGCTGCTGCCGGTAGCGATTGATGAAGGTGTTGGTCAGGATCCTGTACAGCCAGGCGCGCAGGTTCGTACCCTCCTTGAAGCCCTCGTATCCACGATAGGCCTTCAGGAAGGTCTCCTGCACCAGGTCCTCGGCATCAGCCCGGTTGCGGGTCATGCGCAGTGCCGCCGAGAAGAGAGGATGTGCGTACTGCATCGCGTCCCGCTCGAAGTTCGCCCTGTCCGCCATCAGCCTCGTCCCTGGCTATCCAGCGCCCACGAGCGATCGCCAGTCTGACCTGGCGGCCGGGGAGGTCCCGCCTCTCGGCAAACTAACCGCGCCATGCATGCGAGCCGGAGAGGGGATTCGAACCCCTGGCCTGCTCATTACGAGTGAGCTGCTCTACCCCTGAGCTACTCCGGCTGGTCCGTCAATTCTAGTGCGTCGGCACCCTTCAACCTCACTCGGCGGCCGGCGGGTCCGGGTAGGCGGCTTCCAGCCGGCGTAGCTCCCGGTCGAGGGCGGAGCGGATGGACTCGTTGAGGGACACCACCGGATCGGGATGTTCCATGAACGGGTTCGGGTCGATCGGCGCGCCGACCACCACCCTGATCGGGGCGCGCCGTATCCTGGTGTCGTCCATCGGCATGGCGTGCTGGCTCCCCCATATGGCCACGGGCACGACCGGCACCGATGCCCGCACGGCCAGCCAGGCCGCGCCGGTCTTGAGCGGGACCTCCCCCCAGGCCGCCACCCGGCGGCCCTCCGGGAACACCCCGATCGGACGCCCCGACTCCAGGTGGCGCAGCGCCGACCGCAACGCCCCCAACACCGGACGGTCGGACCTGGTGACCCGGATGGAATCGAAGATCGTGAGCACCGCGTCGAGGGCCGCGTGGACCCCCCAGAGTTCGTCGAGGGCCAGGAACCGGACCGGCCGCCGCAGGGCCAGGCCCGCGATGGGCGGATCGAGCGACGACACGTGGTTGACGACCGCCACGAACGGGCCCTTCGGCAACGGAACCCTGCGGACCACCGAATATGGGAACCAGGCTGCCAGAACCCTGGCCAGTGGCCACAGCAGCACCCAGGCGATCCTGCTGAGGGGCCCCCGGAGAGCGGCCGGAACTATGGGTCAGGCCCCGGTCGTATCGGCCTGGAGCTGGCGCAGGTGGTCCTCGGTGCCGAGCGCGATGATGATGTCCCCGGGTTCCAGGACCATCTGGCGGTCCGGGTTGGTCAGGAACGTCTCGCCTCGCCGGATCGCCAGGATGGTGCTCCCCGTCCGGTGCCGGATACCTGCTTCGCCCAAGGCGCGACCGGCCAGTCGCGAGCCCGGAGCGACCTCGAAGTGCGCCATCCGCACCTCGAACTCGCCGTCTCGCATCACCACGTCGAGGAACTCCACCACCTCCGGCTGCGCCACCAGCGCCGCCATATGCGCCCCGCCGATCTGGTGAGGGTTCACCACCCGGTCTGCGCCGGCCTGTTGCAGCTTGCCGATGGCCGCCCGGTGGTTGGCCCTCGCCACGATGAATATCTCGGGGTTGATCGACCGGGCCGTCAGCGCCACGAACAGGTTGTCCACGTCGGAATCGAGGGCCAGCACCAGCGTTCGGGCCCGTTCCAGCCCCGCCCGATGCAGGACGGCGTCATCGGTGGCATCGCCCTGAACCATCGGGATGCCGGAAGAGCCATCCGCGCGGTCCGGGAGCAAACGGTCGACGATGACCACCTGCTTGCCGCTCCGGGTCATCTCCTCGCAGATGGCCTCCCCTACCTGGCCGAAGCCACACAGGACCACGTGGCCCTTCAATCGATCGATTCTTCGCCTCATCCTTCGCCTCCGGAAGTGTCCCGTAACCCTGGCCTCGAACATGGTGTCGATCAGCACTCCGAGGGTATACAGGCCGGTGCCGGTCCCGAACAGGATCAGGAGGATCGTGAACACCTCGTAGCGAGTGCTGAATGTGCCCAGTTCCCGGTAGCCCACCGTCGAGATGGTGATAACCGTCTGGTAGAGGGCGTCGAGCCACGGCAGGCCCAGCACGACGTAGCCCGTCGTGCCGAGAACGAGCACCAGGGCCAGCAGGCCCAGCCCGGCCCGGAAGCGCGTCCAACTGACCTCGCCGGCTTCGTGAGGCCGCATGTAGGAACCGATCTTCATGTCGCCGTCAGACCTTGCGGGCCATCAGCAGGCCGTCGGCCACCGGCAGGAGCGATACGTCCGCCACCCGACCATCTTGACCGACCTCGGCTGCCAGGTCCCGGAGGATGGAGGTCTGCCGGCCGGTGTCGTCCGGGTCGACCACCCGACCGCTCCAGAGGATGTTGTCCAGGATCATCAGCCCGCCGGGGCGCAGCAGGGACAGGCAGCGCTCGTAGTACCCGGGATAGTTCTCCTTGTCGGCGTCGATGAAGGCCAGATCGAAGTCCCCACCACTTCCTTCCCGGATCAAGCTGTCCAGCGTTTCGATGGCGGGACCGATCCGCAGATCGATCCGGTCCGCCACACCCCCTCGCGCCCAGTAGCGGCGGGCCACACCGGTGTAATCGAGGCTGATGTCGCAGGCCACCAGGGAGCCGCCGTCGCGCATCGCGCGGGCCATGCAGAGGCTGCTGTAGCCGGTGAACACTCCGATCTCGACAATGCGGGTGGCGTCCATGAGCTTCACCAGCATCCCCATGAACTGGCCCTGGTCGGGCGAGATCTGCATGTTGGACTCGGGTAGCTGGGCCGTCTCCTCCCGAAGATCGCGGCCCAGGTCATCCTCGCGGAGGGTGGTGGCCAGGATGTACTCGTACAACTCCGGCGAGATGTATGGGTTGCCGATGCTCATCCTGCTACCTCGTATTGCCTTCCTGAGTGATCGTACATCCGGCCCCGTAGCCGACGGTCATTGGCCCAGCATTGTCATATACAACTAGTAACTAGCAACTAGCAACTACTCATACGCCGTCTGCGAGGCGGTTGAATAGCCAGGTCAGCACCAGCCTGGGGCGCTGGTTCTGCCGGAGCTGGACGCCGGCATCGATCACCAACTCCGCCGAGCGCGCCGCGGGACGAGCCGGGACCTTCGCCAGTTCGGCCCTCGGAACGTCCGGGTTGCGGACCGGCCCGCCGTGCTGGACCGACGCCGCGTCCAGATACCAGGAGGCCAGCATGTCCAGGCCGGCCACCAGCAACGCCATGCCCGTCCGCCGCAAGGCGCGGTCGTAACTGTCGCGCAACGCCTTGGGCACGGGGTCTCCCTGTGACATGCGGATCTCGATCTCCTCATCGCGGCGGGCCTTGATACCTGCCAGAAGGGGCGCGTGGGCCTCGAGCATCTCCTCCGCCAGCCGGAACCCGTGGCCCGGCTGGGCCGGGAGCCGACCCGGAACCGCCAGCCATGAGCGCCGGAAGGCCGCCGCCTCGTCACTGTTCGCCAGCTCCAGGGCCAGACCCGGCCTTCCCCCCGCGATCCGGGCGATCATCGACGCCCTCTCCACGTCCGCGCCCCGCTCCACGAGCGCCGCCGCCAACTCCCCCTCCGGCACCCGCCCGAAGCGGACCAGCCGGCAACGGCTCGCCACTGTGGGCGGGAGGTCGTCGGCCGACTCGGCCACCAGCACGAACACGGTCCGGGCGGGTGGCTCCTCCAACGTCTTGAGCAGGGCGTTGGCCGCTGCCTCCGTCATCGTCGAGACCTCGTCCAGGATGAACACCTTCCTATCTGACTCCACCGGGCGCAGGCTGGCCGCCGTGATCGCCATCCGGGACTGGCCGACCCCGAATCCGGCCCTACCCTCGGGTCCGATCATCACCACGTCGGGATGGCTCTCCCGCATTACCCGGTCCCGGTCAGCCTCCGACCGGCTCACCAGCTCCGCCGCGAAGGAGAGGGCCACCCTGGCCTTCCCGACACCGGACGGCCCGGTGAACAGGTAGGAGTGGGCCGGTGACGCCACCTCTTCGCCCAGCGCCGCCAGGGTGGCCCGGTGGCCGATGACTCCAACGCCTCCGCCCAATCCCGGCATCAGCCTCCGACCCCCAAGGCATCCCAGGCGCGGGCGACCACCTGCTCCACCGGGCGCCCGGCGTCGATGACCACGAAACGCCCCGGATCTTCTGTGGCAAGCCTGCTGAAACCCTCGGCGACCGCCCTGAGAAACGGAGCCCCCTGGGCGCCGATCCGATCCGGTCTGGCCTGCCGCGCCAGGCCCTCCTGCGGGGAGACGGTGAGCAACACCACCAGATCGGGCCAGACTCCCCGCAGACCGGGCTGGTTGATCCGCCGCACGCGGTCCACACCCAGCCCGCGGCCCGCACCCTGGTAGGCGAGCGATGAGTACACGGAGCGGTCGCTCAGCACCCAGGCGCCCCGACCGAGAGCGGGACGGATCACCTCGGTGACGAGTTGCGCCCGGGCCGCGGCGAACATCAGCGCCTCCGCCCAGGGCGTGACCGGAGGCCCATCCAGGAGTATCTGCCGCAAGCCCTCACCCACCGCGGTCCCACCAGGTTCCCGGACCCGCACCACCTCGTGGCCGGCCGCCTCCAGGAGAAGGGCCAGAGCGGCCGAGACGCTGGTCTTGCCCGCCCCGTCGATACCCTCGAGCGCTACGTAGCGGTTCACCGCGCTACATCCCCGCCGCCTCGTAGCCGTTCAATCGCGGTAGCCGGAGTCACCCCGCCGGCCCCGCATCGAGCCGAAGGCCCGGGACGCATCACGGATCGACCGGCGCACCTCGGGCGGGACATCCGGCTTGAGCAGAGCCGACCGGATGGCGAGGATCAGCAGCGAACCCGTACCCAGGATCAGGACGCCGGAGATTGCGAACAGGTTCCGGATGCCGCTGTCAAACGGCGCGGGGAAGATGCCGTCGAGGGCGTTCGCCACCACCACCGCCAGCGCGAACGAGGCCAGCATGGCCATGCGGACCAGCGTGAACAGGGCCGCGAAGGTGCGTCCCCGAAGCGTGTCGTCCACCTCGCCATGGAGGTGGGTGAAGCCGGTAACGTAGGCCACGCCGGTCCCGATCCCGCCCACCAGCACCCAACCGGCCGCCCCGCTGATGGTCTGGGCGAAGGCGGCCAGCGCGATGGCCAGGCCCGCCAGGCCGAGGCTCAGGGCGTACGTCAGGTCGAAACGGGTCCGGTCGGAACTGAACACGGCTACCCCCATCATGCCCACGC
>VXRE01000134.1 GCA_009838635.1 Acidimicrobiia bacterium
GTGCCCATCCCCCGCCACCAACGGCGTGCTCTGGGAGCGTGGCCGGGCACGCCGGCCTGGTGCCGGAGATCGGCCTCCGCTCCGTAGAGCCTGTATGTTCCCATCGGACCGGCCGAACCGATCGTCTATGCCATCGGCCGGTGTTGGTGCTTGGCGATGGGCAACATACGGAACGCCAGTGACGCGTTCAACCCCTTTCCGGGAGAACGCGAAGAATCATTGCCAACCACCCGGCTATCCCGGGAACTCTGCCAGCGCCTCGGTCAGGTGGATCCCGCCTTCGTAGAGGGCCCGACCGATGACCGCCCCGTCGATGCCGCGGGCCGCCAACTCGCGCAGGTCGTCCATGGTCGCTATGCCCCCGGCGGCCATCAACTCGGCATCCGGGGCCCGGCGGCGGACCGCTTCGAGCAGTTCCAGGTCGGGGCCGCTCATGGCGCCGTCGCGGGCTATCGCGGTCACCAGGAACCTCGACACCCCCGCCTCCAAGGCGCCCTCGACGACCTGCTCGAACTCCCGGCCCTCGTCCAGCCAGCCCTGGCCTCCGGCCCGCCCGTCCCTGACGTCCACCGCGGCCACCACCCGGTCGGGCGAAGCTCTCTCCACGGTCGATGCCAGTACACCAGGCGACCAGACCGCGCTGGTGCCCATGATCACCCGGTCTATGCCGCAGCCGAGCGCCGCGACCGCGTCCGCGGCGCTCCGGATGCCCCCACCGAGCTGCACGGCCACCCCCCGGCCGGCCACCCGACGCCACAGGGACTGATCGGGCTCACCCCTCCTCGCCCCGTCGAGGTCGATCACGTGCACCCAGGCGGCGCCCGCCTCCTTCCAGGCCTCCAGCTGGCCACCGATCGACTCCCCGTACCTGGTGACCCGGCCGTAGTCGCCTTGGAACAGGCGCACCACTCCCCCGCCCAATACATCTATCGCCGGAAAGATTCTCACGAAACGCCTCGGAACTCCTGATCGGGAGCGGATTCCAGCGCGGCAGGCTACCGGACAGCCGGACCGGAACGAACCAGGGCCGCCCGCGATGTGGTCAAATGGCGCCATGGATGTCTGCTCGCTCCCGGCAACCGAAATGTCCTCGCTGCTGGCCCGAGGGCAGCTCAGTGCCCGCGAGTTGCTCAAGGCTCACTTATCCCGGATCGAGGCGGTCAACCCGATCGTCAACGCTGTGGTGACCCTGACACCCGAGTTGGCAATGGAGCGCGCCACCGCCGCCGACGAGGCACACGCCCGGGGCGAGTCGCTGGGACTGCTGCACGGCCTGCCCGTGGCTCACAAGGACCTGCTGGCCACGGCCGGCATCCGCACCACCTTCGGCTCGCCCATCTTCTCAGACTTCCTCCCTCCGTCCGACTCGCTCGTCGTCGAGCGCCAGCGGCGGGCCGGAGCGGTGATGGTGGGCAAGACCAACACGCCCGAGTTCGGGGCCGGATCCCACACCTTCAACCCGGTCTTCGGCCCCACCCGCAACCCCTACGCGCTCACCCGGACACCGGGCGGCAGCAGCGGGGGCGCGGCCGCCGCGCTGGCCGCCCGGATGCTGCCCCTGTGCGACGGGAGCGATCTGGGCGGGTCGCTCCGCAACCCAGCCGCCTTCTGCAACATCGTCGGGTTCCGCCCGTCGCCCGGCCGCGTACCGGCCATCACAGCCCACGATCCATGGTCTTCCCTCCCGGTGAGGGGCCCGATGGCCCGGACGGTGGCGGATGTCGCCCTCTACCTCCGGGCCATGGCCGGCCCGGACCCTCGTTCGCCGGTCTCGATCAACCAGTCACCGGATGCCTTCGCCGGCTCCCTGGAACGGGATCTGACCGGCACCAGGGTGGCCTGGTCACCTGATGCGGGCGGGCTTCCCGTCGATCCCGTTATCCGGGCGGCCCTCGAGAAGGCTCCCGACCTGCTGGCCGACCTGGGTTGCGAGGTCGTGGAGGCCTGGCCGGACCTTTCCGACGCCGCCCAGATCTTCCAGGCCCGGCGGGCATGGCTGTTCGCGGTCGGCTATGCCCCGCTACTAGCCGAGCACCGGGACCTGATGAAGGCGACCGTGATCTGGAACATCGAGGCCGGCCTCGATATGTCCATCGCCGACTACGCCGACATCTGCCGCAGGCACCGCCAGCTGGTGGCCCGAGTCCATGACTTCATGAGGCCTGAGGAGGGAGGATTCGACTTCCTGGCCGCGCCCGTCACCCAGGTGCCCCCTTTCCCCGTCGATGTGGAATACCCCACCGAGATCGACGGAGCCCGGATGGAGACCTACATCGACTGGATGCGGTCGTGCAGCGACATCACGGTGACGACCCACCCCGCCATCTCCGTCCCGGGCGGCTTCACACCCGACGGGCTACCGGTCGGCCTGCAGCTGGTGGGCCGTCCTCACGCCGACCGCTCCGTTCTCGAACTGGCCCATGCGTGGGAACGGGCCACGGAATGGGGCGAGCGGATACCTCCCGAGATCGCCATCACCGGCCGCGCTCCCGCCGCATAGGAGCGTCGAGTCCCGCCGCCTGACCGGTCGGGTGGTCACACCACCGAGCGCCGGCTATGGCGCCGAACCGCCCTAATCTAAGGACTATGGGACGCGACCCCTCTACTTCCGAATCCGGTCCGGTCCCCTCGTCCCGGCTATGGCTCGGGTTCGCCCTCCTGGGTGCGGTGGCGGCGGGCGCCGCTCTTGCCGTCTCCGAGCTGGTGGCAGGCGCCTTCCCGTCCGCCCCGTCACTGGTCCGGACGATCGGACAGCGGGTCATCGATGTCACCCCCGTGCCTGTGGTGGATTGGGCCATCGCGATGTTCGGCACCAACGACAAGCTGGTGCTGGTGATCGGGATCGTCCTGGTCTCGCTCGGGATCGGCGCTCTCCTCGGCCTCCTGTCCAGGGACCGCCCCGGCGTGGCGGCGGCCGGCTTCGTGCTCTTCGGCGCGGTCGGGTTCGTGGCCGGGCTGACCGATCCGCTGGCCGGGACGGTTCTCACCCTGGTGGCCGCAGTGGCTGCGGCGGGCCTGGGCGTGAGCGTGCTGCTGGGGCTCCGTTCCCTGTTCGCGGATGCAACCCGGCCCGGGTCCGGCGCGGTCGCCGTCGCCGGATCGCGGCGCGCCTTCCTGGTCGCGTCGGTTGCGACGGTGGTCGTGTCGGTGTTCGAGGTATTCCTCGGTCGATACCTCGGGAGCCGGGCGCAGTCGGCCGCTGTCGGACGGGAGCAGGTCACGCTCCCCACGGCCCTCCCCTCGCCCGCGCCCGCCGCTACCCCGTCCGCGGACGGCGTGCCCGAAACCACGGTGCCGGAGTTTGAGCCCATCGACACCACCGTGCCGCAGTTCGACCCGATCGAACCGGAACTCCTGCCCACCGACACTCCCGAAGGGGCCGGGACCGTCCCGGCCGCGGCGGAGAGCACCGAGCCGGCCGAGACCGCCTCGACCACCCAGCCCACAACCACGGAGACAACTCAGGCTCCCGCTCCCGAAACAACCACCACCACACAGCCCGCGAGTCCGGAGACAACACAGGCTGCCGAAACCACTCCCACCACCC
>VXRE01000081.1:0-30978 GCA_009838635.1 Acidimicrobiia bacterium
GAGGTGGTGGCTGGGGGATGGGCCCGCCGGGGAGGGCGTGATCTCGCGTTTTTCGCGTTCTCGTCGTCCCGGACGTGGATGACGAACTACCGAAACCTGAACGGTCAGCTAGGGACGACCGACCCCCCTGAATGCGACATCACAGTCTCGAGAGAAACGGTTAGGAGTCGTCCCGGTAGAAGGCGAGCGAATGGCGGATGGTGTCAGACATCTCGGTCAGGAGGTCATCGGTCCAGCCTCCGAAGCGGCGGATCGAGACGGTGTTGGAGAACACGTAGACCGAAGTCAGCGACGGGGTCACCTCGAACAGCGCGGCCGCCAGCCGGGCGGGGAAGGTATCGGCCTGTCCGGCCGCCTCGGCGCTCCGGTAGGTCTCACCCTCCTGGCCTGAGAGACTCCGGTCGGTGTCGAAGACCGCCACGTCCCCCAGCAGTAGGTGATCGACTTCGATCAGCTGGCCCAACTCGCTCCTCTCCCATCTCGCCCCGGAACCACAGAAGGTGCTGAGCAACACTGTGCCGAGGCGGTCGCATGGTAGCCGACCCCGGTACAGGTCATCCGCCGCGAGCCGGCCCGTGGGGGTTCGCTCTCCCGGCGCCTCATGGACGGCCGCGGTTGCCGGCTCTCCATGACGCTCTCAGGCGCTCGCCGATCACGTGCAGCTTGACGAGGTTGGTCTTGGCCTGGGTGTTGGGAGGCGTGCCGGCGATCATCACCACCCCCTCGCCCCGCTCGCACACCCCCTCCTTCTCCAGGTACTTCTCGGCGGCGGCGAACATCAGGTCGGTGGACGCCCTGGGCTCGAACCGGATCGGGGTAACGCCCCAGAAGAGGGCCATGCGGCGCCGGATCCGCCCGCTTGGAGCGAACACCATGATGTCGGCCGACGGCCGGTACTTGGACAGCAACCGGGCGGTGCCACCCGACTCGGTGAAGGCCACGATGGTCCTGAAGCCGAGGTTGCGGGCCGCCTCGGTGGCCGCCTTGGCGGTGGCCGAGGCGAAGGTCATCGTGCTCTCCAGGAAATCTATGGCATCGGCACCGGTCATCTGCTGATCCCGGTAACGCTCGGCCTCCACGCAGATGGACGACATCGCCTCGACCACGCGGGCCGGATGGCGTCCCACCGCCGTCTCCGCCGAGAGCATGACGGCATCGGTGCCCGAGGCGACCGCGTTGGCCACATCGGTCACCTCCGCCCGGCTGGGCCGCAACGCGGTGACCATCGACTCAAGCATCTCGGTGGCGGTTATCGAGATGAGCCCGGCCTGGTTGGTCCGATGCAAAATGTCGGCCTGGATGTTGGGAATCGTCTCCAGTGGCAACTCGACGCCCAGATCGCCGCGGGCCACCATTACGCCGTCGGCCTGATCCAGGATCGAATCGAGGTTCTGGTAGGCCAGAGCCAACTCCACCTTGGCGATGACCGGGGTGGAGCCGCCGGCCAGCTCACGCACCTGCGATATGTCCTCGCCCCGCTTGACGAACGAGGCAGCCACGTAGTCGATGCCCATCTGCCGGCCCAGTTCGAGGTCCACGCGATCCTTCTCGGTGACCGGCCCGAGCTCGAGATCGCTGTCGGGGAAAGCGATCCCCTTGCGGTCGAGCAGCTCCCCACCACGTTCGAGGAGAACCGTCAGCCCCCCACCGTCCGAGCCGGTGACCCGACCCTCGATCAGCCCGTCGGCCATCACCACCCGCGCCCCCGTGGGCACGTCTTCCAGCAACCGCGGATAGTCGACCGGGATCAGGTCCGGACCGCCCTCGTCTCCGGTCGCGGCGAGGCGCACGGTCGCTCCCTGCGGCAGATCGACCGAGCCGTCCCGGAAGTGGCCCACCCGCGTCTTCGGCCCCTGGATGTCCTGGAGGATGGCGATGGAACGGCCCACCTCGGCGGCGGCCTGGCGTATCCACTTGATCATCCGCACGTGCGACTCGTGGTCGCCATGGCTGAAGTTGAGCCGGGCCACGTCCATCCCGGCCTGGACCAGCCCCCGGACCGCGTCCAGGTCGGCCACCGCCGGGCCCATGGTCGCCACGATCTTCGTCCTGCGCCGCACGGCCCCACGTTAACCCTGATTATTCATGTTCCCCGCACACCGCCGTACACCAACCCAACTCAGGCCCCACCTTGTGCCGGGATCCATCCATCGGTGCTAACCGCGATCCATGAATGATCGGGGTTTGAAGGTGGCAGCAGGTATCAAAGTACGAACCGCACTTGGGGCGCTCCATCACGGCCCGCCCGCGCGTCACGGACGGAGGGAGGTTTCTTGTCTCCGGCCGTTCCTACACTGCGAGCACGTTACGAATGGAGGACCGTGCCCTCACTCAGCGGATTGAACTGGCCGGCGATCATCGTCGCGGCCATCGTGTTCTTCGGCCTGGCCGCCATCTGGTACCAACCGAAGGTCATGGGCACGAGGTGGATGGAAGCCGCCGGGGTCGACCCTTCGTCCTCCGACGGACCCAAGCCCATCTTCTTCGTGGTCACGTTCGTCGCCTACCTCGTGATGGCCACCGTCCTCGCCATGATCGCCCGGGGCACAGGCGCCTCCACGTTCGGTGAGGGACTGGTCCTGGGCCTCCTGACCGGATTCGCATTCGTAGCCCTCCAAGCCATGGTCAACGCCATCTACGAAGGCCGGGGACGATGGATCGTCCGCGCCAACGGAGGCATAGGAATCATCGGCCACACCGCAATGGCCGTAATAGTCACTACGTGGGCATGATCAAGCCGGGTCCTTAACCCTCCGGGCCGGGCACCAGCGACCGTGCGACCGACTCGCGGGCTCCCACGGAAAGGCCTGGTGTAGTAACCTGCCGGTCGCTGATCGCGATCGGAGTTTGTCGCAAACACTCCCCTCGCGGTCGCGACCACAACGCACGCCAGAAGGTGATCCCGTCAGCAGCAAGACCACCTTTGGAACGGACGCGCTCGTCCGGTTGGGCTCCTCATCGTTTCCTCAAGACCGAGGGTGTCACGGTGAGTGACGCTCACGATCACGCGCGAGCAGGGCGCGACACCCACGTTCGTGCCTTGGCGATCTCCTTCGGGTTGGTGGCCGTGTTCATGGTGGTCGAGTTCGTGGGCGCGCTCCTCAGCGGATCCCTGGCCCTCCTGTCGGATGCCGGACACATGGCGACCGATGCTCTTGGACTCGGCATGGCTCTGGCGGCGCGGATTGCCGCGGGCCGGCCGGCCGACAAGTTGCGTCACACCTACGGTCTGTACCGGGTGGAGATATTCGCCGCGCTGGCCAACGCGGTGTTGCTGCTCGGCGTCGGCGGGTATGTCCTGTACGAAGCGTTCGGGAGGCTACAGGCTCCGCCCGAGGTCCTCCCGGTCACCATGCTCGTCGTAGGCTCCCTCGGGTTGGTGGTGAACCTGATCAGCTGGCGCCTGCTTCGCACCGGCGCCAAGGAGTCGCTCAACGTCGAAGGGGCCTACCTGGAGGTGCTTGCCGACCTGCTCGGCTCGATCGCCGTCCTGGTCGCCGCCCTTGCCATCCAGGTGGCCGGACTGCTCATCATCGATGCCGTGGTGGGCGCGCTGGTCGGGCTCTTTATCGTGCCGCGGGCAATCCGGCTCGGGTGGAAGGCTCTACGGATACTGGCCCAGTTAGCCCCCAAGGATGCAGACCTGGAGACGATCGCCGCCCAGCTGGGCGCGATCGAGGGAGTGACAGACGTGCACGATCTGCATGTGTGGACACTGACCTCCGAGATGGAAGTCGCCACGGTCCACTTGATGACCGGAGCCGACGTCGACGCCCACAGGGTTCTGGACGAGGCCAAGGCGATACTCGACTTGAACCATGGAATCGATCATGCCACGTTCCAGGTGGAGCCCGAGACCCACGTCGAGTGCGCCGAACCCTCCTGGTAAACGACCGAGAGCATCAGGATGAACCGACCGGCATGCGCTGCGCATCGCCGTGGTCTAGGAGGGTACTGAAAAACGTCCAGTTGGCCCGACACTCAGCAATAAAACCCCAGGTCAAAGGATCTGGGTCCAGCACATCCCCGTCTTTCAGCACCCTTCTATCCGGTGTCTCCGCGCGGGACCCTCCGTTTCGCGCCATCTTCAGAGGGGCGTAGCGGCCCCTCTCCCACAACCTGTTACCTTGCTTGCTCCTCGGCAACCAAGCTCGCTGAGATCGTTGCGTGGGCGGCTCGGGCATCAAAGGCGTGGGTCAGGCCTTGCCCGGCCAGAGTCACTGCCAGAGCCGAGATGAAGATGGCCAGGCCGGGGAAGATGATGAGCCATGGCTCCCTCTGCATGTACGGCTGGGCTTCGCGCAGCATCGCACCCCAGTCGGCATCCGGCGGCTGCACACCGAGACCCAGGTAGGAGAGGGCCCCGATGCGTATCAGCATGTGCCCGAACCGCAAGAACCCCATCGCGAGGACCGGATTGATCGTGTGGGGGACTATGTGACGGGTGATGATGAACCAGCGCGAGCATCCGAGTGCCTCAGCGGCCTCTATGAACTGTTGGCTGTTGATGCTCAACGTCTGCCCTCGCACCAGCCGCGCGTAGGGAGTCCATCCCAGGAATGACAGCGCGAGGATCAGACTGAAGAAGCCGGGTCCCAGTATCGCAACGATTACCAGGGCAATGATGAACGTTGGAAAGCCAAGGGAGAGGTCGACGAAACGCATCGCAGCCTCGTCGAAGAATCCGCCGATCTGCCCGCTGGCCGCGCCGATCAGAGTGCCCACGACGATCGATATCACGACCGATATTGCAGCGATGAAAAGGGCCAATCGCCCGCCGTACAGCAGCCGGCTGAGCACGTCGCGACCGAAGTTGTCCACTCCGAGCCAATGCGCCCCGCTCGGCCCGGTGAGCCTGTTGATCAGATCGATCTCATTCGGGTCATACGGGGCAATCCACGGGGCGGCGAAAGCGAGCAACATGATCACCGTGATCGTGATCAAGCCGATCTTCCCGGTCCAAGGGGTACGGCTCCAGACAGCGGGAATCGAGAAGATGTTGGTTTGGCCCCCGCGCGCCTTCTCTCCTGGCGGCGCAGCTTGGGCGGTCTCTAGGGCCGTCATCGCCTGAGCTTGACCGTGGGATCGATGACCGTGTACAGCAGGTCGGCGAGCACGTTGAATACCACCGCCAGCGCCACAATCGTCATCAGGCCTGCCTGGATGAGCGGGATGTCCGAGTTGAGAACTCCTTCGTACATGAGCCGTCCCATCCCGGGGACGGCAAAGATCACTTCGACTACAACGGACCCGCCGAGGAGGCCTGCGAACCACATAGCGAATACGGAGAGGACGGGTAGAGAGGCGTTGCGGATGCCATGCCTGACGACGGTTTTCGCGTAGGAGAGCCCCCGGGCTCGAGCGGCGGTTATGTAGGGAGACGAAAGGACGTCGAGCATTGCGGCTCGGCTTATGCGAGTGATGTAGGCGATCGGCCGCAAGGCCAAGGTCAACGCCGGGAGAACCAGGTACTCCGGGCCGCGGAGACCCGCTGACGGTACCAACCCGAGGGTGAGAGCGAACAAGAGGATGAGTAATGGCCCCAGCCAGTACTCCGGTATGGCTACGCCGGTCTGAGTAACGGCGACGATGGCGTTGTCCAACCATCCCCCACGCCGCGCCGCGGCGAGCGCCCCCATCGGCAACGACACCAGAAGGCTGAACGTGAGCGTGACGGTGGTCAACAGGAATGTGATCTGAAGGGCGTTGACCAGCAGCTCGCCGACCGGCTCCTTACTTACCATCGAGTAACCGAGGTCCCCTTCCACGGCGCTGCCGAGCCAGCGCTGGTACTGGACGAACAGGCTCTCGTTCAGACCCAACTCTTCACGAATCGCCTCGAGGACCTCCTCGTCCGGGGCCCGCTCGGCGACGCGAGACTGAAGAATCTCTCGAGCCGGATCACGACCGGTCACGTACGGCACGAGGAAGGCGAAGATGGACACTACGAGGAGGACAACGGCGACGAAGCCCAAGCGACGCAGCGCGAACATCAGCATCGTGATGCCCCCGCCGGTCGAGCGCAAGATCGGCGCCGAATGGTTCTGGCTCGCCGATCGACTCGTAACAGTCGATGGCTTCGTTGCAGGCCCTGCGGAGTTGGCCGACGAGCCATAGCGCGAGCCGGACTGTCCCTGATGACGCGGGGATACGCCAATCGCGGACCCGGCACTTCTTCGATACGGAGGGCGGAGAGGTTCGTCAGGAACCTCTCCGCCGAATCCGGTACCAACCGGTCACCTGGTACGTCGTTTCATAGAGTCTCGATCATCCGGTCACTGCGACGTCGGTGGTGATCACGTAGTGGCCCATGGGGTGGGTCCGGTATCCGACCACATTGCTGCTGTGCGCGTCGATTGCGATCTGGTGGGTTAGGAACCCGGTGATCGCCCGATCTTGAAGGACGCCGGAAAGCGCGCCATATACGGCGTACCGCTCGGCCGTGTCCATGCCCCTCGCCGCGGTGAGCGCGGCGTCGAACTCAGCGTCGCAGAAGTGACTCAGGTTGTAGCCACCTTCGCACCCGTAGTCGGCCTCGAGGAACCCGATCGGGTCGTAGACGTCCAGCAGATGGGACCGCGACAGTATGAACAGGTCGAAGTCGCCGGCGAGGACGCTGCCCTCCAAGGGTCCGTACTCGGTAATGGTCAACTCGGTGCTAATCCCGACGTCTCGGAGCATCGCTTGCATAGCCACGGCGATGTCGGACAACTGGGGTCGTTCGATGTAGGTCCAGAGACGCAGCCTCAGCGGATTGTCGTCTCCGTATCCGGCTTCGGCCAGCAATGCTCTGGCTGTGTCGGGCTCGTACGGGAACGCCCTGATGGTCGGGTCGGCCCATTCCTCCCAGAACGGGAACGGACCGATGGCCGGATCATCGGAACCCTCGAGCACTGCGGCAGCGATCAATTCGCGATCGATCGCGTAGTTGACCGCCTCTCGTACGGTCTGGTTCGTGGTGGGGCCGGCAATGTTGTTCAGATAGACCGAGGTCGTCCGAGGCAACGGGGTCTTCAACACGACCAGGTTGGGGTCGCCCTCGAGCAACGGCAGGTCGGTGATGGGGACCTGGGCGATGATCTGGGCTTCGCCCGACCGGAGCATCCCGGACCTGACCTGCCCGTCCGGGACGAAGAAGACCTCAAAGCCGGCAAGCTTCGGCGCCTCGCCCCAGTAATTCGGATTGGCTTCGAGTCTTATCAGCTGGTCGGGAACTATGTCAACCAGCAGGAAGGGGCCCGTTCCCCCCGCGAAGGGGTCGATCGTCCGGTCGGGAAGGTACGCAGAGGGTGAGAGGATGGCACTGTTGCCGCTCACCAGACGCTGTGGCAGCACGGCGTCGGGACCGTTGGTCGTCATGACCACGGTCGAATCGCCCTCGACGGCCACCGTGGCGACGATGGACCTGCTCAGACCACGGGGAGGAGTCGGTGAGTCGAGCAAGTAGTTGAGAGCGTCAGCCACCGCCGTCGCGGTCAGGTCCGAACCATCATGGAAGGTGACCCCGGAGCGAATCTCGAACGCCCACTCGAGTTCAGAGCGGCGCTCCCAGGACGTGGCCAGCCCGGGAACGAGATTGCCGTCGAAATCCACGACCACCAACGGCTCGGCGATTCCGTAGTTGGTGAACAGGAGGGCATCGTCGGTCTCGATCCCCCAACCTGCGTTAGGACCGAACGTCTCGGTGACTACCAGCGTTCCGGCCGGCTCGGCCGGCTCGGCCGGCGCAGCCGTGGTGTCGGGGGCACTGTCATCAGCTTGGGTCGTTGCCGGAGCCTCCGGCGCAGCGGTCGTCGCGGGCGCTGTGTCCGTGGTGGCGGCTGTCGTGGCTGTCGTGGCGGGTGCTGCGTCCTCTACCTCGTCAGCCGTATCTCCGCACGCGGCGGCTATCAGGGCTATGGCAGCCAAAGCCGCCAACAGTCTGATCCGATATTTCATTACTAAGCCTTCCTGTCAGGTGAGCCGCCCCGGATGCGGGGAAACTAAATCTATTGTCAGATAAGAATACTGTCAACTGTCGACGATCCAGGGTTCGGGCCTCGCCGATTGGAAACTTCCCTCCGGATCGGCCGCCGCTGCGGTATCAACGATCTCTAATGGTGACGGCTGACAGACTCTTCTTGGCCTGCTCCCACCGCCAGCAAGCCGTACCGTGCTCGGCCTCGGCCTCCTCCAAGGGCGGTGACTGCTCCATGCACCTGGCCTCGGCCAGCGGACACCGGGTGTGGAAGCTGCAACCCGAGGGTGGAGAAAGTGGGCTCGGGATCTCCCCGCGCATCGGAACGGGAGCGAATGCGCCTGGCTCAAGAGACGGGATCGAACTGATCAGAGCCTGGGTGTATGGGTGGAGCGGATTCTCGAAAAGCTCGTCGGTCGTTGTCAGCTCGACGATCTCCCCGAGATACATGACTGCGATCCGGGTCGAGACGCGACGCACCACGTCCAGGTCGTGGCTTATGAACACATAGGTCAGCCCGAGGTCTTCACGGAGCCCGTTGAGGAGGTTGAGCACCTGGGCTTGCACCGAGACATCGAGGGCGGACGTGGGTTCGTCGCATACGATGAGCTCCGGACCCAGGACAAGGGCTCGAGAGATCCCCACCCGCTGCAGCTGACCACCGGAGCACTCATGCGGATACCGGTTCGCGTAGTCGGGGCTCAGCCCCACCTTGTCCAGGATCTCGACGACCCTGGCCTGCTGCTCATCGGGCGTGCCGACCCCATGCTGCCGCAAGGCTGTTGCGATGCTGGTTCCCAGGCGCATCCGAGGATCGAGAGAGGAATGCGGGTCTTGAAAGACCATCTGTGCTCGCCGGCGCAGACCTTTCATCTCCCGTGAACCCAAGACTGAGATGTCCTGACCGTTCAGCTTGACGACTCCGCTGGTAGGGGCGAGCAGACCCAGGATCAATCGCGCGAGAGTGCTCTTTCCGCAACCGGATTCACCGACCAGGCCGAGGCTCTCCCCCCGGTCCAGATCGAAGGTGACACCGCGCACCGCACGGACCGACGCCGGCTTGTCGAAGATATGCTGCTTGCGATGACGGAAGGTCTTCACGACCTCTTGGAGGCTCAGCAGGGGCACGGAGGCCGAGGAGTCGCGGGCGTCAGACACCGACCGCCTCTCCGAGACCTAGTTCTATGGCGTGACATCTGGTTCGCCGACCCGCCCGAGACTCCACGAGCGATGGCATCTCGTCACGGCATCGATCGCTGATGCCCGCCTGGCCGTGCAGGTCGCAGCGGTCGTAGAAGCGACACCCCTCGCCCAGATCCTCACTGCTCGGGCGAATCGTCACCAGTGCCCCGTCCGCAGTCGCCAACGATGCACATGCCACCAGAGCACACGTGTAGGGATGCAGAGGCCCCCGCAGTATCTCTTCAGTCGTTCCTTCGGCTACGAGTTGGCCTGCGTACATGACCAGCACCCGGTCGGCGATCGCAGCTACCACTCCGAGGTCGTGGGTGATGAGCAGCATCGCCATCCCGCGCTCGCGGCATTGCTGCTGCAAGAGCTGAAGGATCTGAGCCTGTACCGTCACGTCGAGCGCCGTGGTCGGCTCGTCGGCGATGAGCAGATCGGGTTCGGCGGCAAGAGCCGTGGCGATCATGACCCTCTGGGCCATGCCTCCGGAGATATCGATGGCATAACTCCGGGCTCGCTCTTCCGGATCCGGGATCTCGACATCCCGGAGCAGACCGACCGCCGTGGACCAGGCGTCCCTCTTCGATGTCGCGCGATGGATTCTGAGGGGCTCGCCAACCTGGTTACCTACCCGACACGTGGGGTCGAGCATGACCCTCGGCTCTTGGAACAGCATTCCTATCCGATCGCCCCGAACGGCGTTCATCTCATCCTCATCGAGGTCGAGGAGACTCGTTTCGCCGAGAAACACCTGGCCACCCACGATCTTGCCGGGCGGCGATATCAGCCTGGCGATCGAGCGTGCGGTGACGGTCTTTCCCGAACCCGACTCCCCGACCAGACCTACGATCTCGCCCTTCTTGATCGAGAAACTGACCTCGTCCGCTGCCTTGATGACTTGGTCGTCCTTGGCGAACCACGTGCTCAACTCGTTCACCCGCAGCAAGACGTCATGGTCGGCCGGGCTCGTCCGGCTCATGGAGTCGTCTCGCCGTCGTTTGCCACCTCAATCTCCCTCAGAACTCGCTGACGAAGCGACACCTGGGACCGGGCCGAAGCCGATAACCGGTGACTGGTGCCAACCATAACAATCTCGGCTCATTGCGGAACGGACGGGCAGACCGCCAATCCTCATCCGAGGGCGCCGAGGAGCGTCGCGACGATCGCTTCGGGGGCGTCCTCCTGAACCAGGTGGCCGGCACCGGCCACCAGGCGGAGTTCGGCCGACGGGATGAGCGCCTTCAATCGGAGCCCCTGCTCGCTGGGCAGCCATCCGTCCTCCTCACCCCAGAGGATGAACGTCGGGCAGCGGACCTCGCCGTAGCGCGGCTCGATCTCGTCGGTGAACCGCACGTCACACTGGCTCATCTGCCGGTAGAACGCGGCCTGCCCGGTATCGCCCAGCCACGGCTTCACGTAAGGAGCAAGTTCGTCGTCAGGAAACGCTCGCCGGACCGTCTGGCGGATGTACGCCGAGACGACCGCGGTGTGGATAGACAGCGATAGGCTCGAGAATGCGCCTTGGTGGCCGCGGATCGTCTGATCAAGTCCCTGACACCATGGCCGGAGGGCGACCGGATCGATCAGGACGAGGTTCCGGTATTCGCGTCCGTTGAGCAAGTGCGTCCTCAGGGCCGTCGTCCCACCGATATCGTGGCCGACAATGTCCGGCCGGTCGAGCCCCCAGTGGACCAGCAGCTCGGCGAGGAGCTCGTTCTGAACGGGAAGCGATACGTCCTGCCCGTCCCGCATCTCCGACTGCCCGTAGCCGAGCAGGTCGTAGAAGAAGACCTGGTATCGCTCGACCAGGTACGGGGCGATCCGATGCCACACGTAGGACGAAAAGGGCGTGCCGTGCACGAGGACCATCGGAGAGCCCGAGCCCATGACCCCGTACCGAACGGTCTGGCCGTGGAAGTCGTAGCTCTCGTCGAGATTCCAGCTCGTCATATCATCCTCCATCTACCCGAGGGCTCGATCCAGGTCGTTGATGAGGTCCGCGCCGGACTCGATCCCGACCGAGAGCCTGATCAGACCGGGATGGTGCGCCCAGGGCGAATTGGGGATGGCCGCCATCAGTTCGGGGTCGGTTTCAAGCCAGGCCGTGGGCGGAAAGATAAGCGACTCAACACCACCCAGGCTCGTAGCCAGCCTGAACAGTGTCGTGCGCTGGGAGAGGAGCCTGGCCGCCTCCGAACCGCCCCTGATCTCGAACGAGACCATGGCGCCGAACCCACCGGGCATCTGCGCATGCGCCAACTCGTGCCGTGGATGGTCTGAGAGGCCCGGATAGAAGACCCGAACCACCCGCGGGTCGTCGTCCAACCACTCGGCTACGGCTTGGGCATTGGTCATCTGCCGGCCCATCCGGACCCCGAGAGTCCGGATGCCCCGCATGAGCAGCCAGCTGTCGAACGGGCTGGGTATCGCGCCCAGGTTGTACTGGCGATCGGCGATACGCATAGCCAGATCTTCCGAGTTGGAGGTCACCGCCCCGCCAAGCAGATCGCTGTGTCCCCCGAGATACTTGGTGGTGCTGTGGACCACGAGGTCCACGCCGTGATCGAGCGGATTCTGGCAGTAGGGAGACGCGAAGGTGTTGTCGACCACACTCAGCGCACCGATCCCGCGGGCGATCTCCGCGAGGGCCTTCAGGTCCACGATGTCGAGCAATGGGTTGGTCGGCGTCTCGATCCAGATCAGTCGGGTGTTCGGCTTGATTGCGGCCTGAACGGCCTCCGGATCGGAGAGATCTAAGAAATCGGCCTCGATGCCGTACCGGGGCAGATCGTTGGCAAGGAGGTGATAGGTGGTGAGGTAGCTGTCGTACCCGACGACGGCGCGGTCACCTGCCGACAGGAGCTGAAGCACTGCATTGATCGCGGCCATGCCGGATGAGAACGCGGAGGCGGACACACCATGTTCGAGACCGGCAAGCAGGGACTCGAGCGCATCACGAGTGGGATTGGCCCGCCGAGCGTAGTGGTAGCGAGCATCGTCATCGATGCGGCTTCTGACGAAGGTCGAAGCCGGGTGTATCGGCGGGACGATGGCCCCTTCCGCGTTCGGCTCCGACCAGCCGTGAATCAGCAACGTGTCCAGATCCAACGCGTCGTCGTGGCAGGGAGTCGAACGATCAGCCAGAGAAGTGCTCCATGAGGTGCCACAAGAGTACCTGGTCTGGCTCTTCCCCCTCGAGGAATCACCTCGGCAGGCAGGCGTCCCACGATCGACCCACGGCCAAGCCTTGACCGCAGGAACCCCACCGACCAAGCAAAGCGCGCCCTCTTTGATGACCTGCCGGCTTCGGGCCCGGTTATGAGCAGTGGCGACCACTGCTATGGCATCCTCTCACGACGCGCTCGAGACATGGGTGAGCACCTCTTCGGTCGCCGTATCGAGGACGGCGAACTCGTTGCTGTCCTACGACTCCTGCCACTCACCGTCGATGTAGAGGCGATTAGCCCCGCGGTTCTTGGAGCTCTCGTAGAAGTTCCCTGGTCACTTCCTTGTTTGGCCGCCCCCGCTTGCATTGTCTGGCCGGGCGGGCGGAGTCCCCAGCCCTCATTGTCGGTTGCCCGCCGCGGGTCGCGCCAGGCTCACGAGACGAGGCGCGGCTTCTTGTAACTGCCGTCCGCGAAACGAGACAGACGGAAGGCGGAGAGGTCGAATGACGAGTTCCCGTCCACGACGAGTTCCGTCACTACGTGTCCGACGACCGGGCCCATGCCGAAGCCGTGCCCGCTAAACCCGGTGGCGATGACCAGACCCGCCGGCCGAGCGAGCAGGTCGATGACGGGCACTGCATCCGGTGTCGAATCGATGTAACCGGCCCAGGTGTGGGCGACGTCGAACTCCAGGTCCGGAAACATCTTCTGGAACTCGACGACACTCTTGCGAACTTGCTCCTCGCTTGCCGAGGGTGCGAGCACGCGCTGGGTCCGCCAGGGAAGCCGGTGGCGTCTCCGGCGGAGCACAGCGTTGGTGACGTCCCTTCCCAGCGGACGTCCGACGTGGACCCGGAGCATCCGGCGGTTCTTCACGTAGTTCGGGAGGAACATGCGAAGGTGACGGAAGGACTGGAGTGTGACGTCATGATCGCCCCCGCTTGCGGCGATGTACAGGGTGCCGTCGCGACGCTGCCGGAGAGACACAACCGGGTGGTAGCCCACGGCTATCTCGGTCAGCGGGTCGATCGGGGTGGTGCCGGCCACCGTGGCCCGGACGATCCGGACCGGCAAGTCGATACCCACGCTACGCAGTAGTCGTGCCGACCAGACCCCGGCCGTGCAGATCACGTGGCGGGCCCGGATGACACCTCTCTCGGTCTCGACTCCTGTCACCCGGTCCCGCTCGACCGTGATCCGATCCACCGCGCATCCCTCGATGATGGTTGCCCCTGCCGTCTCGGCCGCCCGGGCGAATGCCCACGTGGCCTTGGTCGGTTCGGCATGCCCGTCGCTCGGCGTGAACATCGCGCCCTTCCATCGCCCCTGCACTTCGGGCAGGACCGCCGACACGTCGGCCGGGGTCAGGAGGCGGCTGTCCAATCCGGTCTCGCGAGCGACGGCGAGCCACTCCTTGAAGAAGGCGATGCGGACCGGATCCCTTGCGAGCGCGAGGTTGCCCCCTTGGGTCCATTCGATGTCAGCCCCCAGCTCGCGCTCTGCTGTCCGCCAAATCCGGTTGGACTCGATCATCAGGGGCAGTTCGTCGACATCCCGAGCCTGTTGCCGTATCCAGCCCCAGTTTCGTCCCGACTGCTCCCCGGCGATCCTTCCCTTCTCGATCATGGTCACCGACCGGCCTGCCCGAGCAAGAAAGAAGGCACTGGCGACACCCATGATCCCGCCACCGATCACCACGACATCGGCCGACGGGGGAAGCGTGCGTTCCATAACAGGACCCGGCTGCACGGCATCCGGACCGCTGGCAGCGCCGAGACTCACGGCCGATCACCCGCGGGGCTCGACGAAGGCACGCTCATCGGTTCCTCGTGGACAGCGCAGCGGCGACGAGCACTGCCAGGCCGACGAGGCTCACAGCCAGGTTGGGACCAACCCCGTCGGCCAGCAGGCCGACGGGAATCGCACCGACCGGACCCAGGGCGATTGCCACCTGGTACAGGCTGGCCAACCGGCCGCGAAACCGTTCTGCTTCGGGGTGTGTCATCAGCAGTGAGCTGTTGGCGATTAGCCCCGTTGTGAAGCAAGACCCGATGAGCCCGACCCAAGCCATCGCAACCCAGACCGAGCGGGCTGTCCCGAATGCCAGCAGTCCGGATCCCAAGCCGAAGACTGCGAACCGTTGGGCAAGCCAGAGATGCCGGGGTTGCGAAAAGACCGAATCGGCCAGGGCCGCCATCAACCCGCCGACTCCGCCGGCGGCCACCAGCAGTCCCAGCTCCTCGGGCCCGGCCCGGAGTGTCTGAGCGGTGAAGATAGGCAGCACATACACATAGGCCATGCCCCCGAAGGCGATCAGAGCGGTGAGGCCGAGGAGCTTGGGTAGGGGCGGGTTCGACAACGCGAATGCGATGCCGCCGCGCACCTGACCCCAGGTGGTGACCGCGCCGTTGACTGGGCCGTTGCTAATCGTCGGCGTCTCGGGCAGGCGGGAATGGACAATGGCTGCGACCACATAGAGACAGCCGATGACGACGTACGTCCAGCCGATGCCTACCACCGGCAGGCGCAGAAGCACTCCGGCCGCGGCCGGCCCGACGATGGCGATGAACTGCGAGATGAAGAAGAAGGCAGCCATCGTGTTGGCCACAAGCCGGTGCTCAACGGCATCGATCGAGTAGGCGATGCGGGCGGGAGTGAGAAACGAGAGGGTTACGCCGAGCACCAGCCCATGAATGACCAGAGCCCACCATGTCAGGGTCTGAGTCAGAAAGAGCAAGGCGATGACTCCGGCCGACCCAGCCACGGCGAGGTGGGAGGCGACCATGATGCGCCTTCTCGAGCGGTGATCCGCCGCGGCTCCTCCGGCAAACGGACTCAACGCCACCGGGATGCCCCAGGCACCGCCGACCAGGCCCACGATGAAGGCCGACCCTGTGAGAGTCACCGCGGCGTAACCACCGGCAACAACACCCATGTGAAACGCGAGCAGCGAGGGGGCCATGCCCAACCAGAGCAACCGGTAGGCCGGTACGGCCAGCGACGGATAGACACGGGTGGCCATCAGATTCACGCCACCGTGACCACGCGCAGACGAGAGCGTTGGGTCTTGCACAACATTTTCGATTGACGTCCGGTTGATTCCGTCAACGCTCCCAGCTCAGTTAGTCGGATCGATCGCTAGGAGCGGCTCGAATCGAACTTACTCTGAGTTTCTTCGCCCTGCCGGTAGGTTGGTCAGATTGTATATTGCCGGCAAGCCGGCTCAGGTGGACGAGCATCGGGTCGCAGACTCGGACGTCGGATCCGGTCCGATGGATCCCCATGCCCGTGTAGAGGAAGGAAGGCGAGGTAGTTGTCGAGCAGGCACACCACAGGCCAGGTTCTGAGCGGGATCAGGTTTCGCTGCATCGGCCCTCCTCGCGGCGGCAGATCGGTCGCTGCCGCCGGGGATCCCGAAAGGCGTTCGGTCTTCTACTTCGGAGCAGCCGCAGGAGGCATCTGGAGGACGTCTGACGCCGGGTTGACATGGGAGAACGTCAGTGATGGGTACCTGAGAACAGCGTCGGTGGGCGCCCTGGCGGTTTCACCCACGAACCCCGAGATCATCTATGCGGGGATGGGAGAAGCCTGCATCCGCAACGACGTCTCGCCCGGCGACGGTGTATACCGATCGCGGGACGGCGGCGACACGTGGGCACACACGGGCCTGGCGGACACTCGGCACATCGGGGAGATCCTGGTCGACCCGTCCGACCCGGAACGTGTCTATGTGGCTGCCCTGGGCCACGCATTCGGCGCCAATCCCGACCGCGGGATCTACCGAACCCTCGACGGAGGCGACACATGGCAAAGGGTGCTTCACACGAGCACCAGGGCCGGCGCCATCGACATCACGATGGACGCGGACTCTCGCGACATCCTGTACGCGGCCGTCTGGGAAGCTCGCCGTACCTTCTGGGATATGAGCAGCGGAGGTCCCGGTAGCGGGATCTGGAGATCGACCAACGGCGGCGACAGCTGGACCGAGATCACGCGGAACGAGGGGCTGCCTCAGTCGGCGATCATCGGCCGGGTGGGACTGGCAGCCTCCGGAGCGCGCCCCGGAAGGCTCTGGGCCTTGATCGAATCGTCCGAGGCGCCGGGCCTCTACCGGTCCGACGACTTCGGCCGGAAATGGAGTCTTGTGAGCGCGAAGCGTGAGCTCCGCAACCGACCCTTCTACTTCACCCACGTCAAGGCCGACCCCCGGCGCGAGGATCGGGTCTATGTCATGAACTCGCACATGTGGCGATCCGATGACGGCGGTGGCACTTTCGAGAGAATCGCCACCCAGCATGATGACAACCACGACCTCTGGATCGATCCCGGGGACAACCTCCGCATGATCTCGGCCAACGACGGGGGCGCCAATGTCTCCTTCGACGCCGGAGCGTCTTGGAGCACCGTCAATAACCAGCTCACAGCGCAGATCTACCGGCTGGACACGGACAACCGCGCACCCTACTTCTACGTCTATGGCTCCCAGCAGGACAACTCCACCATCGCCGTACCCAGCGGTACGACCGACGGTGCGATCACCATGGTCGACTGCTGCGAGACGGGCACCGGAGAGAGCGGCTCGGTGGCAGTGCTTCCCGATGACCACAACACGGTGGTGGCGGGGGGCATAGGGAGCTCTCCGGGTCGCGGAGCCGCCCTTCAACACTATGACCACCGCAGCGAGCAGATACGGCTGATCAACATCTGGCCTGAGTCCCACGACGGGGTAGCGCCGTCCGACCTCAAGTACCGGTTCCACTTCACGTTCCCGGTCCTGTTCTCCGTTCATGACCCGGGCGTCCTGTATGCGGCGGGCAACGTCGTCTTTGCGTCGCGCGATCTCGGTGACAGTTGGGAAGTCATCAGCCCCGACCTCACCCGCGACGATCCCGAGAAGCAGCAGCTCTCAGGTGGGCCTATCAAGAAGGAGACATCCGGAGCCGAGGACTATTGCACGATCGCGGCGCTGAGCGAGTCCCCGCTCGAGCCGGAAGTGCTTTGGGCCGGGTCGGATGACGGCCTGGTTCACCTGAGTCGAGACCGAGGCGCCACATGGGAGGATGTCACACCGCCCGACCTTCCTGAGTGGACCTTCGTCAAGAACGTCGAGCCGTCCCGGCATCGTCGGGGCACCGCCTACCTCGCGGCGACGAGATACATGCTCGACGACTTCCGGCCAATCCTGCTCCGCACCGACGATCATGGCCGGACCTGGGCGAGCATTGTCGGTGAGGGCGACGAAGCGATCGCGGCTGAGGACTTCGTCAGGGTGGTGCGTAGCGACCCGGTTGTGGACGGGCTCCTGTACGCGGGCACCGAGACCGGTCTCTACGTATCCGTGGACGACGGGTCGACCTGGATCAGGTGGTCCACAATCCCCGTCGCCCCGGTGTACGACCTGAAAGTCCACGGGTCCGATCTGGCCGTCGCCACCCACGGGCGTGGCTTCTGGATCGCCGACGATCTGACCCCGCTGCGCCGGCTGGCCCGGGACCCTTCCCTGTCCGGCGACTTCCTGTTCACTCCGAAGAGGACCTGGAGGGTGCTCCCCCACCTGACTTCGGCGTGGGTCACCACCGAGGGCAAAGACTACTGGACCGCCCTGGGCAAGGCGGCGACCTTCGTGGCCGGGGCAGACCAGACGGGGCAGGTGGAGCGGCGCTATCTCGATGCCGGTTCCACCGGACCGGCCGGCGCGGCGATCCACTACTACCTGAGCGATGCGACCGCGTCCGATCCCGGCGTGGTGATCACCTTGGACTTCCTCGACAGCGACAAGGCTGTGGTGAGGTCGATCCAGTCGGCCCCTGAAGGCGACCCGGAAGGAGTCGCACCCCGGGCGCCCAAGGATCCGGGCATGTGTCGCTTCGTGTGGGATCTTCGCCACGAAGGAGCCATGCCACTGCCTGGAGGGCCGGCGGGAGGAGAAGCCGATCGAGGCCCCCTCGTCGTGCCGGGCGAGTACGAGGTGAGGCTCACGATAAAGAGGCCGGACGGCTCGGCCAGCGTGCAGACCGCGCCCCTAGTGGTGGTCAACGATCCCCGGCGTGAGGTGTCGCAGGAGGATCTGGAGCGGCAGCTTTCGGCCCTCCTGTCGATACGCGACAAGATAAGCGAGGCGCACGGTGCCCTCGCCCGGCTTCGCGAAGCGCGGCGCCGGTTCGAACAACGGGCCGGTACCGGAGACATGGCGTCTCGGGGAGCCCAGGCTGTGCTCTCCGAGCTCGCGTCCGTCGAGAGGGAGTTGATAGTCATACCTGGCCCCCTGAGCGACACGTTCGGTCGTGGTGAGAAGGCTCTGATCCAGGGTTTGACAACGGTGATCAGCGTCATTGCCAGCGCGGATGCCAGGCCGACAAGACAGGCATCGAGTGTGGTCTCGATCTACTTCGAGCAGATCGATGCCCAGTTGGCACACCTGCGACAGGTCTTGGACGTGGACTTCGAAGGCCTGCCCCATCGGTCCGGCGGGTGACCCCAGACCACCTCGGAGCGGCACCAGCCCGGCAGTGAGGCCGCCTTTCTACCTCAGCCGAGTTCGAGGGTCTTCAGGAATCGAGGCGGCCTGGAAGCGCCCGTGGCCTCCTCGAAGGCATGCGCGATCCGGAGCAGCCGGCTCTCGCTGCCGGCTCCCGCAAAGAAGCTCACGCCGATCGGAAGTTCGCCGAAGACGAACCCTGCCGGAACCGTGATGATCGGGTAGCCGGCCATCGCCGCGGGCAGAGCCGACGGCACCGGGGGCGGAGTGTGCTCGACCGCCGGGTCCCTCACATAGGGTGGCCGGTCAGTGGCGACCACGAGGGCGTCGAGGTCGAGCCGGCTCAGGATCGCATCGATCCCATCATGTCGTGAGAGGCGCCGTCGACGCTCCAGAGCCTCCACATACCCCTTCTCGCTCAGAGGACCCTTGGTCACGGCGCGCTCCCAGACTTCCTGGCCGAAGAACCTCATCTCCAAGTCGGAGTGCCGGATGTTGAAAGCCATCAGGTCTTCGAGGCGATTCATCGGCACACCTTTGCGCTGCTCGAGATAGGCATCGATACCTGCCCTGAACTCCCAGAGATAGAGTTCATCGGAGGCGCTGGCCTCGAGCATCTTCGGGGTCGACGGGATGTCCGCGTCGATCAGGACTGCTCCCAGCCCGAGCAGCGTCTCGAGTGCCTCCTCCAAGATCTCATCGGTGTACCGGTTGTAGCCGGAGTAGGGATGGCCTCGCAGGACACCGATGCGGACACCGGCCATGCCGTTATCCGCCAATGCCGCTTCGTAACAGCGGCCGTTGCCGGCCATGGCGGTCAGCAGGATCGCAGCGTCCTGAACGGATCGAGCGATGGGTCCGGGCGATCCCTGGGTAGTGGAGACCGGTATCAATCCGCCGCGCGGGACTGTAGAGACAGTTGGTTTCATCCCGACGACAGAGCTAACCGCAGCAGGCTTGACTATCGAGGCGTTGGTCTCGGTGCCTACTGCACCCGCACACAGTCCGGCGGCTACGGCGACAGCTGAGCCGCCACTCGAACCTTGCGGAGTCCGGTCGAGGACGTGCGGGTTGCGTGTCTGTCCTCCCCGACCGCTCCAGCCATCGATCGACTTCGGCGATCTGTAGTCACCCCACTCGGTGAGGTTCGCCTTGCCGAGGATCAGCGCCCCGGCGCGGCGGAGTCTCGCAACCAGCGGAGCATCTTCAGTGGCCGGCGTGCCCACCATGGCCAACGACCCCGAGGTTGTCTGCATCCGATCTCCCGTGTTGATGTTGTCCTTGACGAGGATCGGTATGCCATGAAGCGGACCTCGAGTTGTGCCACCGCTGAGCTCCTCGTCGAGCTTCGCCGCGATCTCGAGTGCGTCCGGGTTCAACTCGATGATCGAGTTCAGTCGGGGGCCTTGGCGGTCGATGGCCGCGATCCTCTCCAGATACATCCCCGCCAGGTCCACACAGCTGACCTGCCCGCTCTCGATACTGCCTGCTAGCTCGGAGATCGTGGTGCTCGCCAGCTGGGGATGCGGATAGGACATGGAAACCAGACTTCAGTTCTTCACTGCCGGCAGGCCGGCTCTGTCCATCAGGGCGTTGAACTCGACCAACTCGGTGGCCAGCACATCGCCGAGCTTGGCCAGCTCGGCGTCGATCTCAGCCGAGTGCATGGCAGCCACCTGAAGCGAACTCCTCGTCGGCTTGGTGTCCGCTGAGCCGATGACGCTGAGCACCGAGGCCAGCCTCTGGTTGAGCCGGGCCGGCTCGTTGGGGGCAGGAGCGCCTCTCTTCTCGATGGGCAGTATCAGCTTGTCCTCTATCTCGTGGAGTCGCTCTTCGATGCGGGTGGCGGCGGCACTGGCGTCTCCACCGAGATCCGACGGTTTCTGCCAATGTCCGAGCTGTCTCTTGATGTCCCTGATGGTCGTCACCGCTTCGTGGGCCCGAGAGATCTGGTCCCGGATCCCGAGCAGGGCTACGAGTTGTTTTTCGAGATCCTCCTGCGAGACGTCGACTCTCGGGGCGTTCCGCACCTGAAAACTCTCGGTGAGGGTCTTCGTCTTCCCGGAGGGGCCGACGATGATGAGGCGGGCCTGGTAGGCGCCCGGGACCACCAGCGGGCCCACATCAGCCTCCCCGGCACGGTCGTTGCCCAGTACCTTCGTCGAACCCGGATAGCGAAGGTCCCACACGAACCGGTTGTACCCGGATCTCGTGGTGATCCACGGTCCCGCATGTAGCGCTCTCTCGTCGTCGCTCATCTCGTCCCGACCCGGGTGCTCGGGCTCGAACCGATTCACGACGTCGCCGTCACCGTCCAGGAACTCCAGCGCGACCGAGAACCCATCCGCGGTCGCCTCCTCCCCAAGGACGTAAGTGACTGCTACTCCTCTCGGGCCTGACTCGCCGGCGTACGGAAACGTGCGTCTCACCTGGCCGGTCTCGTCCGGTCCGGCCGAGAAGGTGGCCGCCTTACCCGGCGAGACCCAGTAGTCCTTTCCCGCCGTGGTCTGCCAGAACTCCCAGTGGTTGGGCAGGATCCGCCAGACCTCCTCCGGTACGAAGAGACGCTCCCTGCCCCGAGGTTCGTCCAGGAGCCGGTAGATCGGGCTCAGGTCATCGAGGATCCAGAACGAGCGGCCGTGAGTGGCGATCACGAGATCGGCCCCCTTGACCGTCAGGTCATAGATGGGAGTCACCGGGAGGTTCGATTCCCATCGATCCCAGCTGGCGCCATCGTCCGTTGACAGATAAAGGGAGGTCTCGGTTCCCAGGTAGAGAAGATCGGGCCTGTTGGGGTCGGCGCGAATCACCCTGACGAAGTCGTCGGGTGGAATCGCGGTGTCGCCGTCACCGACAATGCTCTCCCAGGTCTGCCCGTAGTCGGTGGTCTTGTACAGATACGGGGCGTTGTCATCGAGTTTGTAGCGCGCGGCAGCCACATAGGCCTTCCCGGCCTGGTGCGGCGATGGCTCGACAGTACGAATGAACGCCCACTCCGCGAGATTAGGCGGGGTCACCTCACTCCAGCACTCACCGCCATTCCGTGTGACGTGAACCAGCCCGTCATCACTCCCGGCCCAGAGGACCCCGGTCTCCAACCGGCACTCGCGGAGGGAGGCCACGGTGCAGTAGTGCTCCGCACCGCTGGTGTCCTTGGTGATCGGACCGCCGGAGGGACCCAGCTTCGAAGGGTCGTTGCGACTCAGGTCGGGACTGATCGGCTCCCAGGTGTGGCCCTCGTCGGTGCTCTTGAAGACGACGTTTCCTGCCGTGTAGAGAACCGATGGGTCGTGCGGGGAGAAGAGAATGGGAAAGGTCCACGCGAACCGGTACTTCAGCTCACCAGGACCGATTCCGGCGTGCGACTGCGGCCAGACGTTCACCAACTGCATCTGACCGCTGTGATGGTCGTAGCGAATCAGCGCCCCTCCGCCACCCGGAGAGGTTCCAACGGAGCCGACGAAGACGATGCCGGGGTCGTCGGGATGCACCGCGACGAAACCGCTCTCCCCGGCCCCGGCCGCGTAGCAGTCCGACCACACGATGGCGCCGTCGATCGTGCCGCTGGGCACCGCGATACTCGAGCTGTCCTGCTGGGTCCCGTACACGTAGTAGTAGGGCTCACGGTCATCGGTGGCCACCGTGTAGAACTGTGCGGTCATCTGGTTGTAGATCGGAGTCCACGACTCGCCGCCGTTGAACGAGACGGTGGCCCCTCCGTCGTTGCCCTGGACCATGCGCCGGTTGTCGTTGACGTCGATCCAGAGGTCGTGGTTGTCGCCGTGCGGGGTGGCGACCCGGGCGAAGTCCTCACCGCCGTTGGTCGACTTCCACATCCGTCCGTTGTTGACGAAGACCGTGTCCGGCTCCTGGGTGTCGGCGTGGACGTGCATGTAGTACCAGGGACGACCCCGGAGTTCGGCCTTGGAGCTGACGAAGTCCCACGTCTCGCCGAAGTCGTCCGAGCGGTACAACCCCGGCCTCTCGGTAGCCTCTATCAACGCCCAGACCCGGCCCGATCGGACCGGTGACGCCGTGACGCCGATCTTGCCGATGATGGCTTCCTGCGGAAGGCCCTTGTTCCGGGTGATCTCCTGCCAGGTGTCGCCCCCGTCGGTCGACTTCCACAAACCGCTGTCAGGCCCCCCGCTCGATAGCTCCCAGAAGTTGCGGTGCGCCTCCCAGATGGAGGCGTAGATCACGGCCGGGCTCTGCCGGTCCAGGACGACATCAACGGCGCCCGCTCCGTCCGAGACATAGAGGATCTTCTCCCACGTCCCTCCTCCGTCGAGGCTCCTGAACAACCCCCGCTCCTCGTTGGGCCCGAAGGCGTGACCCAGCGCCGCGACATAGACGTGGCGGGGGTCCTTCGGGTGGACTCGGATCTCACCGATGTGCCTCGTGTCGGCGAGGCCGCAATGGGTCCAGGTCTGCCCGGCGTCGCGGGAGCAGTAGACGCCGTCCCCGTGGGAGACATCGCCGCGAATGCAGCTCTCCCCCATGCCGGCATAGATCACGTTGGGGTCGGACTCGGACACGGCCAGGGCGCCTACCGAGCTGGTCCTCAGATAGCCGTCGCTGACGTTGCGCCAGGTGGTACCGGCATCCTCGGTCTTCCACACTCCACCGGCGACAGCCCCGAAATAGAAGACAGACCTTTGCTCCGGATCGCCTGCCACCGCCACGACGCGTCCCCCGCGGGTCGGTCCGATACATCGGAACCGGTACGAGCCAAGCAGCCCCTCGGCCACAGGGGTGTCTAGCAGTCTCACGGGGGTGAGTCACTCAGGCGGAGACTTCACTCGCCACTTCAGCGTGGACGTGGAGCATGCGAGCAACACGTCCGTCACCTCGGGAGAATCGGAGCCCGAGGGGCCCTCCGGCCTCCACACGCTCCTTTGTGCCATCGAAGAAGGCCGGTCCCTGGTCGGGGGAACCGTCCGACTTGTCGTCCGGGTAGAGGGGGTTGATCGTGTTCTCGATCTTCGGCCAGAGGGCGCGGGCCGCATCGCCGGACTCGAAATCCATGATCACGACCATGGTATCAGGGAGCAGCTCACCTCCCTCCTCGACAAGCACCGAACCGCCGAGGAAGCCGGGATGCCCGACAAGCGACTCGAGCCACCCGGTCAGGTACCGGATCGTCGCGTCCCGCGTCCCGGGCTTCGCCACGTAGACAAACAGATCTCTTCGCGGTGTCATCGCCTGCTCCTCCCGTGCTTACTTGGCCGGTCGCACGCTCGGATTAGACCAGTGGATCCTGTGGCTGTCAACAGTCCACAGTCGTCCTCGGCGGGGGCGGAACCGGAAGGAGGAAACTCAACCAGCCCGCAGCCCGACCAGTTCGCGATACAGCGATTCGGGCCTCGAGCTCCACCAGATCAGATGTAGGGCTCGGCCAACGTATAAGGCCATATGCGCCCACGAGACGCCTGAGAGATCCCACTCCAGGTAAACGACGGGGACCAGCACGACGAGCGAAGAGACCATGGATGTCACGAGAGCTCGGGCGAGAAACCCGAAATCGGTTGCGCCCATCACCACACCCTCCCAGACGTGGATCGGCACGGTCAGCGGCTGCATCAAGACCAGAATCGGCCACACGCCCTTCAAGGCAGCTAGCACCCCCCGATCGTTCGAGAACCAGGTCGGGACCACATGCCGACCGAGCACGAGCAGGAGGAGGAAAAGCCCTCCCAGTAGGAATCCCAAGAACAAAAGCCTCATCGACACCGCCCGAAGCTCCTTTCCGCGCCGGGCACCGCTGTAGCCGGCAACGAGCGTTTGCGCCGCGACAGAGAGTGAATCCGACACGTGACTGAGCAGAAGCAGGATCTGAACCGCTACCAGGTGGGCCGCGATCTGGGCACTTCCAAGCGCGGCCGCGGCCCGGGCGGTTGCCGTGTAGGCGATGGCAATCGCAGTCGAACGGATTACCACGTCGCGCCCGGCCCGCAGCAAGCGGATGCTCTCGTCCCATCGAATCTCGCGAAACTCTGCGCCCAGCCGCTTGTGCATCAACCGCACGAACCAAATGGCGCCCAGGCTTTGGGCGACCACCGTTGCGATAGCCGCTCCCTGCAAACCCCAGCCGACCCAAAAGATGAGGATCGGGTCGAGAATGACGTTTACGGAGTTGAACCCGATCGTGACGAGGAGCGGTATTCGCGTGTCCTGATGTCCCCGGAAGGCGCCGTGCCCCAGCAAGATGACCAGAACAGCCGGAGCCGCCAGGGAGCGTATTCGAAGGTACGCCGTCGCGTGCGCGTGAACTTCTTCACGGGCGCCCATTAGGTCGGTCAGTTGTCCGGCGAACCCGATCAGGAATACCGAGATGACAACTCCGAGCGCCGCGGCAGCGAGCAGCGCGCTCCCGATGATGCGAGCAGCCCTAGGACGATCTCCTTCCCCTATCGCATGTGAGACGAGAGGAGTGACCCCGTAGGAGAAGAAGATGAAGGCCCAGAAACTCAAGGAGAGTATGGCCGTGGCGATTCCCAGTGCGGCGAGCGGTGTTGCTCCAAGACGTCCGACGAAAGCAGTGTCAACCAGGCTGACCAGCGGATCGGCCAGCATCGCCCCGAGGGCAGGCACCGCCAGACGGAGAATGGACCGATCATGCCGGTTCATCGTCAGCCTGGGGTTTGGCAAGGAATGTCAAGCGTCCGACCAGGAGAGCGGGTCTACCCCGAGCAGTCTAGGAAGGTGGCGCGAAACGCCCTGGGCCGACGCATTGCGGCAACCATGTCACCAGGTTGCGGGGCCACCCACCGTCCACTACGTTGTGGCGACCGATATCTCAGTGGCCGGGTAACCACAAGTTTCGACCCTCGCCACGCTCGACAGAAGGAAGGCAGGTACCGAGCCCTTATGGCTGATCGTCACCCAGAACCCCGCTACATCACGTTCGACTGCTACGGGACTCTGATCAACTTCGAGATCACCAAGACGACCAAGATCCTCCTGGCGGACCTCCTCACTCCGGAGAACGAGTCGCGGTTCATCAAGGACTTCTCGTCCATCAGGGTGGACGAGACATTGGGGCCATGGAAGCCCTACCCGAACGTCATTCGGGACAGTCTGGCGCGAGCGATGGCCAAGCACGGGCTCGAATACCGGCCGTCGTACGCCGATGCGTTGGTGGCCGCCGTCCCTACCTGGGGTCCCTACCCCGAGGTCCCGGCCACTCTGGCCAAGCTGGCGGAGGCATACCCGCTTGTAATCCTGTCCAACGCGGATCCGGCCCAGCTCGCACAGAACGTTGAGAAGCTCGGAGCCCCGTTCCACAGACTCCTCACGTCCACCGCGGCTCACGCCTACAAGCCGCGGCATGCGGCATTCGAGTACATGTTCGATGCCCTCGACTGCGGTCCCGGCGATGTCATGCACGTCTCTTCGAGCATCCGCTACGACATGCAACCGGCCGAAGAGCTCCACATCGACAACAAGGTGTGGGTGAATCGGGACCCGTCCATCGATCCGGACTTCACGCGCAACGTATCGTCAGGGCGTGAGAACTGGACCTACCACGAGGTGGGCGACCTGAGCGGGGTCCTGACGGTATTGGGGCTTTGAACCAAGCCCGGAGGCTGCGGAGCAGGATCGCCTCGACAGCCGCCAACGTCCCGTACTGGATGGACACCGCGCCGCGGCCCGCGGTCCGGGACACAACGGAACCGAGCCGGCGGGTCGATGTCGCGGTCGTAGGAGGTGGCTTCACCGGCCTCACGGCGGCGCTCAACCTGGCTCAGGGCGGCGCCCACGTGGCAGTAGTCGAGAAGGGGGTGGTCGGATCCGGCGCCTCCGGCCGTAACGGCGGGATGTGCACGACCGGCATGACCATCTCGTTCGGCCTGGCGGTGAAGCGCTACGGCGAGGACGCGGCTCGCCGGATGTACGTGGCCTACAACCACGCAATCGATTACGTGGAGTCGGTGATCGAGTCGGAGAGCATCGACTGCTCCTGGAAAAGGTCCGGGAGGATGACCCTCGCAGCCAAACCCAGCCACTTCGAAGGCTTCAAACAGACCCAAGAGGCGTTGCGCGAGGTCGTAGGGCAGAAGACCGTCCTGGTTCCCAAGGAGGCCATGCGCGAAGAGATCGGCTCGGATCTGTACCACGGCGGGATCGTGGATCCGCTTGGCGCCGGACTCCACGTCGGGCGATTGGCCAACGGGCTGGCCGAGGCGGCCGAACGGACCGGGGCCGAGGTTCACGAACAGAACGAGGCGACCGGGATCCGGAGGACCGGGGCATCCGGATTCACCGTCGACACGCCTAGGGGCCGGATCACAGCCGCCAAGGTGCTGGTCGCAACCAACGCCTACACGGGGGGGCTCGTACCGTGGCTGGGGCGGCGCGTAGCGCCCGTAGGCAGCTTCATCATCGTCACCGAACCGCTCGGAGAGTCCGTTTGCGCGGAACTACTCCCGAACCGGCGCATGGCCTCCACCAGCCTCAGCCTCCTCTACTACTTCCGTATCACCCCCGACGACCGGCTGCTCTTCGGCGGTCGGGCGCGCTTCGCCCTTTCCAGCCCCGAATCGGATCAGAAGAGCGCCGAGATCCTGGAGAGGGGTATGGCGAAGGTCTATCCGCAACTGGCCGGCGTGAGGATCGACTACGCCTGGGGTGGGCTGGTCGGGTTCGCGCTGGATCGGATGCCGCATGCAGGTGAGCACGACGGCCTTCTCTACTCGGTCGCCTACGCGGGCCATGGCGTACAGATGGCCACCTACATGGGTCATCAGATGGCCAACACGATTCTCGGGAAACCTGCGCAGAACCCCTGGGCCGACGTACCCTTCCGGGCCATCCCCGGTCACTTCGGACCAACCTGGTACCTACCGTTCGCCGGCGCCTACTACCGCCTCAAGGACCGGCTGAAGTAAGACGGAACGCCTGATGCCTTCCCCGGCTGTCGGGGTGTCAGGGTTCTGCTCCTAGAGGAGCCGGTTGCCGCCGGCTCGTTCCACCCCGGGTGGCTGACCGATGTCATCCATCGGCATCCGCCCACGGTCACGGGCATCTGCGGCCCCCTGAGGGCCCACGCCGGGTTGAAGGACTACCTAGCGGTCCTTCTCGGCGGGTTAGGCCTCCGGATCGTGCCCAGGCTCCATCATTGCCAACATTTGCAAGATAGATTGCTAGCAGTTTCAATTGCGAAGAGGCCAACGTAAGGATTCCTGGTGCACGAGCCAACTGAACGCTCATCGCACGATCACCACGATCACGAGCATGAGCACGACCACCGTGAGCCGGATCATGACCATGGTCACGATCACGCGCCACCTCTAGGAGACCACGACCACGGTCACGATCATGGCCACGACCACGATGAGCACGGTCATGACCATGGTCACGGAGTGCTGTCTAAGTTGAAGCACCTTGTCGTGCCTCACTCCCACGATCACAGCGAGGTGATCGAGTCGGCCCACGAGTCGAGCGAGTTAGGGATACGGACCGCATGGATTGGGCTGGCCGGCATGATGGCGACCGCTGTGGCTCAGTTGGTGATCGTTGCTCTGTCGGGTTCGATCGCGTTGCTGGCTGACACCATCCACAACCTTGGCCATGCGGCGACGACGATCCCGTTGATCGTGGCGTTTCGCATGGGCCGTTGGCGGGCTACGAAGCGGTATCCGTACGGTTACCGGCGAGCCGAGGACCTTGTCGGGCTGTTCATCGGGTTGATCATCCTGGTGAGCGCGGCGGTCATCATCTGGGAGTCCGTCGACGCCTTGATCAACCCGCGCGTGGTGACCAATCTGTGGTGGGTATTCGCGGCAGGGATCGTAGGTTTTCTCGGGAACGAGCTCGTGGCCATCTATCGGATCCGCGGTGGTCGACGGATTGGCTCTGCGGCGCTGATTGCCGAGGGCCAGCATGCACGGGCGGATGGACTGACATCGATCGCGGTTGCGATCGGCATGGTCGGAGTCTGGCTCGGCTATCCCCAGGCTGACCCGATCGTGGGATTCCTGATCTCGATCATGATTCTCGGAATCCTCGTAGCGTCGATGCGTACCGTGGTGAGGCGGCTGATGGACGGCGTCGATGAGGGGCTGATCGACCGCCTCACTGCCATAGTCAAAGAAACGCCCGGTGTGGTGGCAGTGGACGATGTGCGCGCCAGGTGGTCGGGCCATCGGATGTCGGGGGAAGTCGCCATCCAGATCGACTCAGCGCGGACAGTGCTCCAGGGCCACCGGATCGCCGAAGAAGTCGAACACGCCGTGCTCCATGCCGTGCCCAACATGGACAGCGTTGCGGTCCATCTGCATCCCGCCGTCTCGGCCGATGAGGCGGCGAGCCTGCATGAGCTCTCGGACCACCACGCCAGCCGCGAGGCCAGGGAAGCCTACCGAGCACGCCAAGCCTCCCAGAGCCTCGTCCCGGCAGGCGACTGAACCAACGCTCCCGACCGTCCGCGCTCACAATCAACCCCATCGCGCCCCAATCGAGAACCCACACTTCCCCAATCCACGCAGAGCCCTGCTCCGCGGCGCGACAGCCTCGCAATATGACCTGTATTCGGCCACCGCCCCACGACTCTGGGAACACGAGACCCGGCACGACCTCCACCTGAAATCAATACCAAAATAATAAGTTGACACTACTATATAGCGTAACTAATCCGGCCTCCTTGGTATCCGAGTTCGCCCTCGGTATCATGCAGTCATGTCCACGACGGGAGACCAGGCACCTGGCCGGCCCCGCGTGCAGACTCGGAAAAGTAAGGCAGATCGATTAACCAAGCTGCTGTTGCAAGCCGCAGCTGAGGAGTTCATCGCACGTGGCTATGAGGCGGCCCGCGTCAGCGACATTGCCCGCCGGGTGGGCGTAACGTCAGGCGCCGTCTACGCGCGGTGGCCCAACAAGACCGACGTGATCGTCGCCGCCCTCGAGTACATGTTCGAACAGATCCTTCCCGATCAGGAACTCGAAGACCTCGGAGGTGCCGAGGGGTCGCCGGACACCATGTTGGCAATGCTGGGGACGAACCTCCTGCACTTCGACCCGAACAAGGAAGTCGTGGTCCAGGTGTTCGGCAGTGCCCGTAACAACGAGGCGATCCGCACGTCCCTTGTGGCATACCTCAACAAAGAGGCCGAACAGCTGAGCCAATACGTAGAGCAGGCCAAGAACGACGGATTGTTCGACCCCGACATCAGCACCGCAGCCGTGTCTCTGCTGTGCCAGTCGATCGGCATCGGCACCCACCTGCTCCTGTCAGCGGGCCTCGACGAGCGCCACGTACCGTCCACAGTTGAGTGGGAATCGCTGCTCTGGACCCTCATCAGCGCCGCTATCCCCGCCGAGTCTTCCGGAGACCCGTAGACCAAGCAGCCCACGCATTCGGCTGGGGCTCGGCTTCCTGATCTGGGGTTGGCCCGCTCCCCCGTGTGTCCGTTCGAGCCCCGCCGAGGCTGCTACGACCCGGCCTTGGCCACACCGTCGACAGCGGCCATGACGCTGACATACACGGTGTCTTCGAGGCCCGCGTCACCGCGGGCCGCCCGCACCGATGCCCTACTGCCTCCGCGGCGAGGTGGTGGATTCCCCTCGTGATGGGCGCGAGAGTGAGGCGGCTTGTACCTCTGCATGCTGCTGTCGCCGGCGGCGAGCCTGGCTGAGACTCAAGTAAAACACTCTCCGGCAAACCCGCGGCGGCTCAGTCTTGACTTCGGACATGTCGTCTTCAAGCCGCCCCACCTTCTCAGTCGAAACAGCGTCGGCGGTGTTGTGCTTTCCTACAACCTCTCAGACAGCTCTCAACGAACGATTTTCACGTTGACAACTTGGCCGGTCGTCCAGGACAGGTCGACGTTTCTGAAGACAAAGTTCGAATCTCCGCTCGGAAAATCAAGTGCCAGTTCGTCTATGTGAAGTGTCCAGTCTCCTGTGCCGGCAACCGGTGCCCGAAGTGCCAGATAGAGCTTCCGCTGCGGCTCCAGGTACCAGAGCCACTTGATTTCGAGTTGGATGGTGCTCGTTACGTTCGAAAACAGGGTGTCGTCGTTGTAGGCGCCCAGGCTGGCGTTGCCATAGTCCGCCACCGTCATCTCCCCCGACCACAACGGCTCGACGGGATCGACGGGATCGACCGGACTTGCACCCACCGCAGCCGTCGCGGCGCTGGTGAGGCTCTCCGCGTACCCGTGGTCATCGGTGAACGAGACGCTCAC
>VXRE01000081.1:31078-32414 GCA_009838635.1 Acidimicrobiia bacterium
TCGGTGAACGAGACGCTCACCTTGATCGTCTTGCCCTGGTCGTCCCCTGTCAAGGTATGCGTCTGGCCGGTAGCGCCGGGGATGCTCGTGTCCGAGTTACCGTTACTGTGTATCCACTGGTAGTTGAACTGCACGTTGGCGAGCCCATTGGCGTCACCGATCCCCGAGGTGTTCGCACTCAGCGTCTCACCCACTCGCGGTGTGCCCGCAATAGTGGGTAGGCCGGTGGCGGCCTGATTGGGCGGCGTGGGTTCCGCCGGGGTGGTGACGCTCCTGTCGAGCGACCCCTCGCTCAGCCCGTGGGCGTTGCGGGCCTTCACCCGGTACACGTAGTTCGTCTCCGGCGCCACGGTGGTGTCCTCGTAGCTCGTGTCCGGACTGCCCGTGTCATCCTCGATCACCACGAATTCGCCGGTGTCGTGGATCGCGGGGTTGCGCCTCAGCACCTGGTAGCCCGTGACACTGGAGTCACCGGGGTCATTCCACGCAATCGTCACCGAGTTGTGTGAGACGGACTCGATCGTGGGACGGGACGGCGCAGCGGGAACGTCGCCTCCCTGTGCCTCGAACGTGAACGTGTAGGTCTGGATCGTGCCGTCCTCGGCGGTGACCTCTATGGCAAGTGTCTTGTCCCCGGCTGGCATGTCAAAGTCGTAGGGAACGACCACCTCGCCGTTCACCGAGACCTCGGCATTTGCGCCGGCGTGGTTGAGGCCAACATCGACGTAGAACGGCGGGTTGTTCTCAACGGTTGCCGTGTACTCGGTGACCGAGGGGCTGAACGCCGGCGACAGGACGAAGTCGTTGAATTTGAAGTCCTCCATCACGAGCGTGGCGATCGACGCGTCCGACGAGGCGGCCTTGTCGACCATGACCTTGTAGAGCGATTCCCGGCTGCGGTCCTTGGAGGTGACCAGGACCTTGAGCAGGTTGAGGCCGGGCCCGATGCGGCTGAACTCCGCGCTGCCGGCTCGTGACTTCCTGCCTTCCTTGACTTTGCCGAATGCGTCGAAGTAGCGGATGTAGTCCGGGTCTATGCCCTCACCGAACGACAGATTCAGGTTCATCTTGTCCACGCTGGCGCCGGCATCTGCCGTGTAGACGAACCGGAGCGGATCAAACGTCTCGTTGAGAGCGATCGTGTTGCCGTCCTGGTCGGTCAGCGTGATGCCGGCCAACGTCGAATCGCTCGACGAGGTCTGGTCGTTGTTGATGATCCAGCCGGCCGCGCGGTCAAGCTCGCTGAGCGCGATATTGCTCGACGGACTGCTGAGGCGGACGATGAACCGCTCGTCGTGCTCGTCGATCGAGTCGTCGCCGGTCGCGATGGAGATCG
>VXRE01000026.1:0-24613 GCA_009838635.1 Acidimicrobiia bacterium
CACCCGGAACGGCTGGTTGGTGTACTTGTGGCTGAGGGCGTCGAGCACGACCATCTCCGGGTCCGGCTCGATCTCGGCGGAGTGGCTCGCCCGCCAGCCCTTCCACGACGGCCAGGTGAACATGAAGGGAAGCTCGGACGGTGGCTTCAGCGCTCCCCAGGTCGCGAGCACGCACTTGCCCTTGCGCCTCCTGAATCAACTACCGGATGAGTTAGAACGGTCCGAGACCCGGAACAGTCCGTGCCAGAATGGACGGGATGGCACCGTATCCCTACCCCGTAAGGGACTCTTGAGACTTCTTCGGCTTTACAAGGGACTGAGGTCCACATATCGCGGCTCGGACGTCACCCGTCGCGTGCGACGCTTCGATGGATGGACCGGCCGAGCATCAGCGAGCGAGGGTCCGAAGGGCTACGAGCACGCCGAGACGGTCCGGGAGTACTACGACCTCTTCAGCGAGTTGATGGTCTTCGGCTGGGGCGAGTCGCTTCACTTCGCCCCGCTCTCGCCCCGGGAGAGCCTGGAGGACTCCCAGATCCGGCATCAGCGGCTGATGATCTCCAAGCTGGAGCTGCGCGACGGCATGACGGTGGTCGACGTCGGTTGCGGCATCGGCGGCCCGATGCGCCGCGTCGTGCGTGAGGCCGGTGTCCGGGTCCTGGGGGTCAACTACAGCGAACTCCAGCTGGCCAAGGCGAGATCGTTGGACGCCGAGGCGGGACTCGACCACATGGTCGACTACCTCGCTGCCAGCTTCATGGACATGGGCGCCATCGAAGACGACACGTACGACAGGGCCTACGCGATCGAGTCGACCTGCCATGCGCCCGACAAGGTCGGCGCGTTCACGGAGATCTACCGCGTGCTGAAGCCCGGCTCGCTCTTCTGGGGCCAGGAAATGTGCATGACCGACCGGTTCGACCCCCACGACAGCCGGCATCAGGCCATCAAGCAGGACCTGATGCACGGCATCGCGCTCAAGGAAATCGCCACGACGGGTGAGGTGGACGCTGCGCTCGCGACAGCAGGATTCGAGTTTGTCGAGGGCATGGACCGAGCGGTCGACGAGACCCGGCCTTCGAAGCCCTGGTACCAGCCCATGGCCGCCCGCATCCGAATGCAGAACCTGAAGGCACACATCGGGATGGCGGGCCTGGCCGAGGCGCTGCGGGTGCTGCCGAAGGGAACCAAGGATGCCGTCAAGGTGCTGGATCGGACCGCCGGCGCCTATGTCGCAGGCGGCAGGACCGGGATCTTCACGCCGCTGTACTGTTTCCTGGCCCGCAAACCCCTCTAGCGGAAGCGGAACCCAGGCGACATGAGCTTCCCTCGCCTCCCATCCAACTGACCGCCGTCGCGGCAAAGCATCTGTAGCGCCTCGCGCTCACAGAATGTGGTCTATAATGGACTAGTTTATCTTGAGAGGATCCGGAACAATGATCGATTCGGGGGCAGAGCGGACCTGGACAGTGGCCGAGGCCAAGGGACGCCTGTCCGAGATACTCCGCCTCGCGGAAACGGAGGGACCGCAACAGATAGGCGTCCGCCGATCCTTTGTCGTAGTCCCCGCGGCGACATGGTACGAGAAGGTGCCGCCTCGCCAAGCTCTGGGGAAGTGGTTGATAGAGAATGTCCCGCGCGGTTTGAACCTCGATGTTCCGAGTGGCCGAGGATCCGCTAGGGAGATTCCCTTCAACGAGCAGGCGCCGGATTGAACGGTTTTCTCCTGGACACCAACGTGGTGTCCGAACTGACGAGAGACGCCCCGTCCACGCACGTGATCGAGTTTCTGGCCAATCACGATGACTTATGGTTGCCATCGATCGTCATACATGAGCTCGAATACGGCTTGCGGTTGCTCCCATCCGGCCGGCGGCAGGCCCGCCTCACCGCGGTGGTCTCGAGCATCACTTCCGTATATGAGGACCGCATCCTTACCCTCGACAGGATCGGTGCGGAGTGGTCCGCTCGATTCCGAGCACAGGCACGCCGCTCGGGACACATCCTGGACCTTGGCGACGCACTCATCGCCGGAACAGCCCGCGCCAACAACCTGGCGATCGCCACGCGGAACGTAGCCGACTTCCGATACGTAGCCGTCGACGTCTTCAACCCCTGGGACCCGCGACCATGAGCGGTCCTCTCTCCGACATCACGGTCGTCGACCTGAGCCGGGTGCTGGCCGGGCCGTACGCCACCATGGTGCTGGCCGCCCTGGGCGCCCGCGTCATCAAGGTCGAACCGCCGGGAGGCGGTGATGACGCGCGCCGGTTCGGGCCCTTCGTGGGCGGGCGTAGCGTCTACTACGAATCCCTCAACCGGGGCAAGACAGGCTTGACACTCGACCTCAAGGACGAAGATGATCGGTCGCGTTTCGAGGCGCTGCTGGACGAAGCCGATGTGCTGGTCGAGAACTACCGGCCCGGCGCCCTGGAACGGCTCGGCTACGGGTGGGATGAACTGTCGGCGCGCTGGCCGGGGCTGGTGTACGCGGCGGTGAGCGGGTTCGGGCACCGCGGGCCCTACCGGGAACGTCCCGCCTACGACATGGTGGTCCAGGCCATGGGAGGCCTCATGAGCCTTACCGGCGTGCCGGGAGGTCCGCCGGTGCGGGTGGGAACATCGGTGGGAGACATCACCGCCGGATTGTTCGCCGTGGCCGGCATTCTCGGCGCTCTCCACGACCGGAAGCGGACGGGGCGGGGCCAGATGGTCGACATCTCCATGCTCGACTGCCAGGTGGCCATCCTGGAGAACGCCATCGCCCGGCACTCGGCGACCGGGGAGGTACCGGGTCCGCTGGGCGCCCGCCATCCGTCGATCACCCCCTTCGGCGCCTACCGGACCGCCGACCGCCCGATCGTGATCGCGGCCGGCAACGACAACCTCTTCCGGAGCCTGTGCGCCACGCTGGGCCGGCCGGGGTGGGCAGACGATCCCCGGTTCCTCGACAACGACGCCCGGACCCGCCACGCCGATGAACTGGGCGCGGAGTTGGAAACCGTGTTGGGAACCCGGCGGGCCTACGTCTGGCTGGAGCGGCTGGAGCAGGCGGGCGTCCCTTGTGGCCCGATCAACGACATCGCCGATGTGATGAACGACCCGGCCGTGCGGGACCGCAACATGATCGTCGGAGTCGACCTCCCGGACGGCACGAGACTGGAGATCGCCGGGAACCCGATCAAGCTCTCCGCCCATGAAGATCCCCCGACCCGCCCGGCCGCGCCGGACGGTCCCGGTGGGACGTGAGCCTCCGGTTGCCGGGATAGGTGATCCGCGGCAGGATGTGCGGAGCAATCTGAGCAAACGACCGCGAGGACGAATGGACCGATCTCCCCCCTTCAGCACCCGGGTCCGGGCCACCATGACATCACCGGTGAGCGAGGTGCGGGCCTGGGTGGCGAACGGCGCCCGCGACCACGGCTACCCGCTACTCGACGTGTCGCAGGCTGTTCCCGGATATCCACCCCCTACCAGCCTGGCGGAGCACCTATCCGGGCTGGATCCGGCCGCCATCTCGCGATACGGACCCGTACTGGGCGACCCGGAACTGCGGAGCGCCCTGGCATCCGACCTCTCGGCCGCCTACCGGGGGGCGGTGCGGCCCGACCAGGTGGCCATCACGGCCGGGGCCAACCAGGCCTTCTGCCTGGCGGTGGCGGTCCTGTGCGAGCCCGGCGACCGGGTCATCCTGCCCGTGCCCTACTACTTCAACCACGACATGTGGCTAAGCATGAGCGGCGTGGAGCGGGACTACCTGGCCTGCTCGGACGGGATGCTCCCCTCCGTGGAGGCCGCTGACTCCTTGATCGACGATCGCACCCGGGCCATCGTCCTGGTCACCCCCAACAACCCGACCGGGGCGGTGTATCCCCCCGGGCTCCTATCCCGGTTCGCCCGCCTGGCGGCCGACCGAGGGCTGTACCTGATCCTCGACGAGACCTACCGGGACTTCCGGACCACCACCGAGCCGGCGCACCATCTGTTCGAGGATCCCGGCTGGGACCGGTCCGTCATCCATGTCCACAGCTTCTCGAAGGTGTACGCGATCCCGGGCTTCCGGGTGGGAGCAATGGCGGCGTCCCCCGAAATGCTCCACGAGGTGGACAAGGCGGCCGACTGCCTCACGATCTGCCCCAACCGGATCGGTCAGGAGGCCGCCCGGTACGGGCTGGCACACCTGGGGCCGTGGGTGGAGTCCAACCGCCACGCCCTCAACCGCAGGGTCGAGAGCTTCGCGGCGGCCATGGAGGACAGCCCCTACTCGGTGGCCTCGGCCGGTGGTTTCTTCGCGTACGTCCGCCATCCGTTCGAAGGAGTGGCAAGCAAGGAAGTGTCGTGGCGGTTGTTCGACCGGCTCGGCATCCTGTCGTTGGCGGGCGAGATGTTCGGCCCCGGCCAGGGCCGCTACCTGCGGCTGGCCTTCGCCAACCTTGAAGACCACCAGGCCACCGAACTGGCCCGAAGGCTGATAACCGGCACAGAGGCCTGGTAGGACTCAACGGGCTTACGCCCGTGCGGCCTGTTAGTGCTCCGCCAGCGCAATGGCGAACACGAGGGCCTGGGAATCGGTATGGGTGATCGTTATCTCCACCCGGGTCACCTCGAGCGCGGCGGCGCGCTCCGCGCCGGTGCCGGTCAGGTTCACCTCCGGCTTGCCTCCGCCCGTGATCTCGACATCGCGCCAGCGCACCATCCGGTATCCGGTGCCGAGCGCCTTCATCACCGCTTCCTTGCCCGCGAAACGGGCGGCGTACCGGCGGGCAGGGTTGGAAAACCGCTCGGCGTATGCCTGCTCGTGAGCTGTGAAGCACCGCTGCGCGAACCGCGGATAGCGAGCGAGGACCCGTTCGACCCGATCGATCTCGGCAATGTCCACGCCCAACCCGATGATCCGCATGGACAGCAAGGTTAGGACGGCGCCGGGCAAGACCGGGATGGGTTGGCCGGTGCGCTACTCGACCGTCACGCTCTTCGCCAGGTTCCGCGGCTGGTCGATGTCCCTGCCCAGGCGGCGGGCCACGGAGTAGGCGAGCAACTGTAGGGGTATGGCGGCCAGGATCGGCGAGAAGACGTCGGCAACGCGAGGGATCCGCAGCACGTGATCGGCGACCGTGCCTATCTCCTCATCGTCTTCATAGGCGACCGCGATGACCAGGCCGCGACGGGCCTTGACCTCCTGGAGGCCCAGCATGGCCTTGCTGTGCACGTCCTCCTGGGTGACCACCGCCACCACCGGCGTGCCCTCCGAGATCAGGGCCAGGGTCCCGTGCTTGAGTTCTCCGGCCGGCATCGCCTCGGCATGGATGTAGGAGATCTCCTTCAGCTTGAGGGCGCCCTCCATGGCCGAGGCAAGGTCCAGGCCGCGGCCGATGAAGTAGGCATCGGGGGATCCCGCCAGCAAGTCCGCCAGGCGGGCGACTCCGTCCGTGTCCTCCAGCACGCGGGCCGCTTTGCCTGGCAGCGTCCGCAACTCGGCCACCAGGTCCCGCTCCTGCGCCCGCGAGAGCATCCCCCGCCGGCGGCCGAGATCGAGAGCCAGCAGGCTCTCCCCCACCAGCATCGCCACGTACGCCTTGGTCGAAGCAACCGAGATCTCCGGACCGGCCCAGGTGTACAGGACATCGTCCGCCTCCCGGGCCAGACTCGATCCCACCACGTTGGTCAGGGCCAGCAGGCGGGACCCGCGCCGGCGGGCCAGGCGGGCGGCGGCCACCGTGTCGGCGGTCTCTCCCGATTGGCTGATGGCCAGGGTCAGCGATCCGTCGCGGAACAGCGGCTTGCCGTAGCGGAGCTCGTGGGCGAACGCGACCTCGCCGGGGATGCCGGCCAGCTGCTCGAACAGGACCCGCCCCACCAGGCCGGCGTGGTAGGCGGTGCCACAGGCGGTGATCCAGATCCGGTCGATCGCCGCCGGGTCCCGATCCGACCATTCCAGGCCCTCCAGCGCCACATACTCGCCCCCGTCCTCGCTCGGCCGGATCCGCGCCCCCAGGGTTCGGGAGATGACGTCTGGTTGCTCATGGATCTCCTTCGCCATGAAGTGGTCGAACCCGCCCTTCCTCACCGAATCGGTCTCCCAGTCGGCGGTGAAGGGCTGCTTCCGGACCGGGCTACCGGCGATGGTCTCGAGGGTGGCGCCGTCTCGGGTGACGGTTGCGATCTCACCGTCCTCCACCAGCAGGAACTCCCGGGTGTACTCGAGGACCGCCGGGATGTCGGATGCCAGGAAGTTCTCTCCGTCACCCAGGCCCACCACCAGCGGGCTGATCATCCGGGCCGCCACGATGCGATCCGGCTGGCGGGAGGTCATCGCCACGAGGGCGTAGGCGCCCTCGGCCTGGCGGATGGTCCGGCGGACCGCCTCGGTCAGGTCCCCGTCGAAGGCGAGGGCGACCAGGTGGGCCAGGACCTCGGAGTCCGTGTCGGAGCGGAAGGCAATCCCATCGGCCTCGAGCCGGTCGCGGAGGGCCTGGAAGTTCTCCACGATCCCGTTGTGCACAACCACGAAGTCACCGCTCGTGTCGGAGTGGGGATGGGCGTTGCGGTCCGAGGGAACCCCGTGAGTCGCCCACCTGGTGTGGCCGATGCCGGCTTGGCCGGGAAGGGGGGACCGATCCACCCGTCCGATGAGGCGGGCGAGCTTCCCTTCGGCCTTGGCTACTGACACCCTCCCGCGGTCGGTGACCGCCAACCCGGCGGAGTCGTATCCCCGGTACTCCAGCCGGGCCAGGCCATGCATCAGAACGTCCTGCGCCTGGCGGGGACCCACGTAGCCTACGATGCCGCACATCTCCGCCTCCCAACCTCGGGTCTGCCTGCGAACCGATGCCGGACCCCGCGAGGATGCTGGGCGAAGGCACCCGCCCGTGACCTCGGTCAGGACACGGAGCGGTTGCTCGCCGGGCGGCGTGCGTACGGCCGGAGAGGCCGGACGGCAGGCGGGTCGCATCCACCGGGCCGGACCCGGCCGGCGGCGCGCCGCGCGCCGATCACACGCTTCCACTCCGGCCCGGTCTCTGTCACCCCGGTTGCCCGCGGCTTTTACTCCGAACCGTCACGACCGTGGAAGGGCCGAGAGGGCATCCGCCGAATGCTCGATGATCCCTCTTCCTCGTCACCCCGGGCCGGCGAGCCGATCTCTCGACTCGATAGCCGGGGCCAGGCGCTTGAAGAAACGGTTGTCCGTGATCGGTTGTCGCATCCAGATTAGCCCTGATCCGCACCCGCGCGGACCATCGGGCATCGACCGGCTATACGCGGCCGAGTTGCTCGCGGACCACCCCGGCCAGCCTGTGGGCGATCGAGTCGGCGGTGTCCGCCCTGGCGGCCTCAACCATCACCCGGACCAGCGGCTCGGTTCCCGAAGCCCGGACCAGTACCCGTCCATCGTCTCCGAGCTCGGCCTCGGCCGCGGCGATCGCCGCCTCCAGGCCCTTCGCCCGGTCCAGGTCCCGGGACCGGACCGGCAGGTTGACCAGCACCTGGGGGAACTCGGTCATCGCATCCCGCCGCAGGTCGGCGAGCCGGCACCGTTCCCGAACCACCACCTCCAGGAGCCGCAGCGCGGTGACGAGGCCGTCGCCGGTCGTCCCGCGGTCGAGTTGGATGACGTGGCCCGACTGTTCCCCGCCCAGCACCGCACCGTGTTCGCGCATCGCAGCGAGGACGTAGCGATCGCCGACCTGTGTCTCCAGCAACTCGATCCCCGCCTCGTGCATGGACCTGCGGAAGCCCAGGTTGGACATCACCGTGGTGACCACCTTGTTACCGGCCAGCTCTCCCCGGCTCTTGAGGTGGAGGCCGATGATGGCCATGATCATGTCTCCGTTGACGACCCGGCCATCCTCATCGAGGGCGATGAGGCGATCGGCGTCGCCGTCGAAGCAGAACCCGATCCGGTTCTTCGCCCCGGCCTCCGAAGCCAGGCGCTCCGGCGAGGTGGCGCCGCAGCCGTCGTTGATGTTCATGCCGTCGGGATCAGCGAAGAAGGTCGCCACGTCGGCGCCGAGCGAGGCGAACAGCTCGGGAGCGGCCCGGTAAGCGGCGCCGTTGGCGCAATCAAGGGCGAGACGCACCCCATCCAGAGACCGAGAGGCGTGGGAGCGGATACCGGCCAGGTACCGGTCCGTCGCGTCCGGTAGGACGCGGCCGGCGCCGACCCCTCCTCCGGTGGGGCAACTCCACGGCGCTCCCCGGAACAGCCGGGCCTCGATATCCGCCTCGCGCTCGTCATCGAGCTTGAAACCGTCGGCATCGAGGAACTTGATCCCGTTGTCAGGCGCCGGATTGTGCGAGGCCGAGACCATGACTCCCAGATCGGCGCCGAGTCCGGTCACGAGAGCCGACACCCCACCTACCGGGATCACGCCCGCGTCGAGGGTGTCCACACCGACCGACTGGAATCCGGCCTGGAGAGCGGCGACCAGCATCGGACCGGAGCGGCGGGTGTCACGGCCCACCACTACGGTGCCGCCTCCGGCCAACTCCCCGGCGGCGCGGGCCAAGCCCACGGCGAGGTCGACGTCCAGGTCCGAGTTGGCTAACCCCCGCACGCCATCCGTACCGAAGAGCCGGCGGGGAGGGGAGGGATTACCGGGCAAGAGCTAGTAGGCCGGCGGGTACGGCGTGGCCGGCCGGGACAACTCCCAACAGGTCGCTGGCCGGTGGGCGAACCCCGCAGGATCCGTTTGGGAGCACCCTCCTACCGCTTGGTGTACTGCGGCGCCCGACGAGCCTTGCGGAGACCGTACTTCTTGCGTTCCACGACGCGGGCGTCCCTGGTGAGCAGCCCGGCGCGCTTGAGGTCGTGCCGGAGGCTCGGATCCATTTCGACCAGGCTGCGGGCTATGCCGAGGCGAAGGGCGTCGGCCTGGCCGTTCACACCGCCTCCGTGGAGCTTGGCCACCACGTCGTAGCGGCCCTCGACGTTGGCGACCCGGAGGGGCTCCAGCACCCGCATGCGGCGAGCCATGGTCGGGAAGTACCGCTCCAGAGACCGGCCGTTGAGGGTGAACACGCCGGTGCCGTTGAAGAGGCGCACCTGGGCCACCGACTCCTTGCGGCGCCCGGTTGCTTGGGCCACTACGGCTCGGGCCATCAGATGCCCACCTTCCTTATGGCGAGGTCGAGAACCTCCGGAGACTGGGCGTGGTGAGGATGGTCCGGTCCCGAGTAGACCTTGAGTTTGCGGATCATCCGGCGTCCCAGCTTGGTCTTGGGGAGCATACCCCGCACCGCCCGCTCGATGACCGCCTCGGGTCTACGCTCGATCAGGCTCTCGAACGACTCCTCCTTGAGGCCGCCCGGGTAACCGGAGTGCCGGTAGTAGATCTTGTTCTGGCTGTTGGTGGACGTGACCGCCACCTTGTCCGCATTGACGACCACCACGAAGTCGCCGCCGTCCATGTGGGGGGCGTAGGTGGGCTTGTGCTTGCCGGCCAGTATCGGGGCGAGGCGCGAAGCGAGACGCCCGAGCGGCATGTCGGCCGCGTCGACCACGAACCAGCGCCTGCTGATGTGGTCGGGCTTGGGGGTGTAGGTGGTTTGTCGCTTCACCATCGTCGCTCAGGTACGGATCGGGATAACGGAAGGGGACCGGGGAGCCACGGCGGCAGCCGTGATAACCGGCGGGCCGCCGGATTGTAGCGAGCCCGGCGGCAGGTTGCCAGCTAACGGCTAGTAATCCACTTGCCACAGCACCAGGCCGTGGGATGGAGCAGCGCCCCTCGCCTCGTTCCTGTCCCTGGCGTGAAGGACCTGGGGCGTGGTACCGGGTTCGATCCGCCCCTTACCCACCTCCACACAGAAGGCAACGACGGACCTGACCATCTGGTGGCAGAACGCCGTTCCTGCGATCTGCAGTTCGAGGATGCCGCCGGCCGGGGCGGACCATGTGGCCGAGAGGACGGTGCGGACGGTCGAAGCCCCTTCCCGCTTGCGACAGAAGGAGGCGAAGTCGTGCTCGCCGACCAGGTAACCCACCGCCCGGTTCATCGCCCCCAGATCGAGCGGCTCGCTGACATGCCACGAGGTTGCCCGGCGCAGCGGGTCGGGATACGGACGGTTGAGGACCCGGTACCGGTACGTGCGGCGAGTGGCGGAGAAGCGGGCCGAGAATCCATCCGGCGCTCGCGCCGCGGCGTAAACCACGATCTCGGGCCCCAGGAGCTTGGTGAGGGAACGAGCGAGCCGGTGGGGATCCACCGGTTTGGCGGTGGAGAACGACACCACCTGATGGCGGGCGTGGACTCCGGCGTCGGTCCGGCCGGCCACCACCGTGTCTAAGGGCTCGAGGACGCGGGCCAGAGCGGCCTCCAGCTCGCCCTGGACGGTGCGCACGGTGGGTTGGCGGGCGTAACCGTGGAAACCCGATCCGTCATACGAGAGGTCGAGACGGTAGGTCGGCATCCGGGCCGAGCGCCCTTCTCGTGGTCCGCTAGAAGAGGATTATCGACAGGTACCAGCCGAGCAGGCCGGTGGCGGCGACGAAGCTGTTCTCCGGATGGTCGAGGTCGAACTGGGCGCCGACCGCCGTGCGGAGGGCGAGGAAGAACCACACCGCGGTGATCAGCAGAGCCACCAACCCCAGCAGGCCTGGCCGGCCGGCCAGGACCAGCGGGAAGAAGGCAACGTTGGCGAAGCCGACCATCCTGAAGGTGGCTCGGTGGTTTCCGTGGCGCTTGAAGATGTATACGGCAGCTGCCCACACCGCGGCGGTCACCAGGAGGGCCCGGAGGATGCTGGAAAGGATGGCGAACGCCACGCCCACCAGCGAGAACGACCAGAGCTGCGGAAGGATGCCGGCGATGACGATCATCACCACCGCGTTGCCGGTTGCGTACTGGTCGAAGAGCAGCGACTCGTAGAAGGGCCGATCGAGGCGGCCGGCGCGGATCATCTGGGAAAGCATGACGTCCTTGAGATTACGGCCTCCCCGCAGATACAACCGGAGCGACGAGGGCCGGCGGGATACCGCACAGGCTACCACCCCGACGGCGAGCGCCTAGTGGTCTGTCTGTGTAATGGCGGTGTGGTATGGCGAGGCAGCGGTGTTTCTCGCAAGGCCCGCTGACGAAGGCGTACCCGCAGTGGTACGTTGAGGAAGCGGAACGCAGCGACGGGACGCCGATGGCCGCCAGAGCACCCGGTTGTTTCGCAGACAGACCACTAGGCCCGACCACCGAGCGTTCTTCACCCGCTCCACCCCCCGGCGCGCCGGCGGAAGTACTCGGTCGCGATCCAGGCGGTGACCAGACCGCTCAGGGTGGCGAGCGCGATGACCGGGATGCGAAAGCTGCCGGTGCGGTCGATCCACCAGCCGGCCAGGGCGATTCCCGACGTCGCGCACCAGGCCGCCGCTGTCAGGCCCCCCGAGAAGGCCCGCACCGCCAGTCTCGGTTCCATGCCCTGCCCGGCCAGATGGCCCAGCAGCCCCCATATCGGGTAGTTGAAGAACCCGAAACCCAGGGCCGCCACCATCAGGCCGGCGTACGACCAGGCCAGCACCAGAACGACGAGGCCGGTGGCGTAGGCGAGGGAGATCACGCCGATGACCAGCACGGGCGATACCCGATCCGACCAGGAGCCCATCACCACGGCCGCCATCAGCCCGACGGACGAGGCAATCCACCAGAGTCCGGCCACCGCCGCCGGTGACACCCCGAACTCGTCCACCGCGGTGGCCGACATGTAACTCACGAACGTGAAGCCGCAAAGGCCGCCCGCGACGCTGAGCAGGATCACCATCCGACCGGTCCGGACCGCCCACGTATCTCTCCAGTCTCTCCGCCGCACGGCGGTCCTGGCCAGCCGCGGCCCCGAGCCGGGAGTGCGGGGCAGCAGCACCAGGACTGCCAGCCCGGTCGCCACCGACACGGCGGTTGCGATCACGAAGGCCAGCCTCCATTCGTCCGGTCCGGCGAGGAAGAGCGCGTACGCACCGTTGATACCGCCCCCCACTCCGGCGCCCGAGCTCGCCACCACGGTGACCCTCCCGAGGGAGGAGGGCTCGACCACCCGGGCGATGAGGCGTACCGACGCCGACCAGCTGATCGGCGCCATCAGGCTGATGAGCACCACCGATCCGGCGAGAACGACCGGAGATCCGGCCCCCACCGCCACCAGGAACCCGACCACGCAGACCGACAGCGCGGCCAGGATGACTCCCCGTAGCGGGAATCTGTCCACGACCCTGACGCCCACGGCGGCGCCCAGGCCGTACGCCAGAAGTCCTGATGACACGGCCAGGCCCAGCGCGCCATAGCCGGACCCGAAGCTGTCGCCGATGCGCGGCAAGAGGGCAGGAACCAGACCGTTGCCGAAGCCGTGGGTGACCATGATCACGGCGCAGAAGAGCGCCGCGGCCCGTCCCGTCCCTATGTAGTCCTCAGGCGCGGGACTTGGGGGGCCGGCGCCGCCCTCGGTCGTCAATCCTGGCTCTCCGGAGAATCTCGTCGATGGGCGTGACAGCCAGGTCGCCGAGCTCCTGAACGTACTCGTATCCGAACCGTCCCTTGATACAGAGGTGTCCGGAGGTGACCGAGTGGTCCATCGGCGAGGTGACCTTCACGATCCGGTTGTCCTGGACGTGGAGGTCCAGGTTGCAGCCGACCCCGCAGTACGAGCAGATGGTACGGGTGACGGTCTGGCCGTCCTCCTCCCACATGCCTGCCTGGCGCAGCTCGTACTCGCTGCGGAACATGAGGGCGCCGGTGGGACACACGCCTATGCAGTTCCCGCAGAAGACGCAGGCCGAGTCGGTCAACCCGGTGTCGAACTCGGTCGAGATGCGGGCGTCGAAGCCCCGCCCGGCCACCGCTATGGCGAAGGTGTTCTGGGCGTCCTCGCCGCAGGCCTCCACGCACTTGTAGCAGAGGATGCACCGGGAGTAGTCCCGCACGTAGAGCTCGTTGTCCACCTTGACCGGCTGGTGAACGGTCTCGGCTTCGGTCCCGGGACCGATCCGGTGATGGCCCGCCTTGCGCCGGTCGCGGTCGCCGGAAGGATCGGTGGGCAGGCCGTAGCGGTCGGGATCGCAGCCGTAACGGTCCATCCACGCCACGGTCTCCTCGTCGACCAGGTCGAGCTCGACCGAGGAGGCCAGGAACTCGTAGACCATCTTGCGGGAGTGACGGACCCGGTCGCTGTCGGTGGCCACCTCCATCCCCTCCTCGGCCGGGCGGCTGCACGACGGCACCAGCGTGCGGTTGCCCTCCACCTCCACCACGCATACCCGGCAGACGTTTACCGGAGTCAGGTTGTCCAGGTAGCAGAGGGTGGGCTGGTCGTTGCCCAGGGCCCGACAGGCGTCGAGGATGGTCGACCCGCCCGGGACCGTGACGGCGGTCCCGTCTACGGCCAGCGTGACCTCAGCCACGTGATCGCTCCAGCAGGCCCAGATCGATGACCGACCGGATCGCAGTCGACGCGGTGTGCCCCAGCCCGCAGATCGAGGCGTCCATCATCACCTGCGCCACCTCCTCGAACAGATCCTCGTCCAGCGGCTCGCCGCCATCGTGGCGAGCCAGCAACTCCTCCTGGCGAACGGTACCGACCCGGCAGGGTACACACTGGCCGCAGGACTCGTCCCGGAAGAACCGGGCGATCCGCTTGGTTATGTCCGGGAAGTCGGTCCGGTCGTCGAACACCAGAATCACGCCGGAACCGAGGGTGGCGCCGCGGGCGCGGGCATCCTCGAAGGTCAGCGGCATGTCTAGATGGTCGTCGCGGACGAACACCCCGGCCGCGCCTCCGAGCATCACCGCTCCTATACGGCCGGTTCCGGTGACGCCCCCGGCCAGGTCGATCAGTTCCCCCAGCGTCCGGCCGAACTCCACCTCGTACAGGCCGGGTCGCTCCACGGCGCCGGACAGGCAGAACAGCTTGGGTCCGGTCGACTCCCGGGTTCCGATCTCCGCGAACGCGGCTCCGCCCTCGAGCACGATGTCGAGCACGTTGATCAGGGTTTCGACGTTGTTGATCACGGTGGGACGTCCGAACAGGCCCACCTGGGTCGGGAAGGGAGGTTTGTTGCGCGGCTCCCCCCGCTTGCCCTCGATGGACTCCATCAGGGCGGTCTCCTCGCCGCAGATGTAGGCGCCTCCGCCCCGCCGGATCTCGATCTCGAACGTGCGGCCGGAGCCGGCCACGTCCGCTCCGAGGAGACCCTCCGCCCGGGAACGGTCGATGGCGTTCTGGAGGCGCGACTGGGCTAGCGGATACTCGGCGCGAATGTACAGGTACCCGCGCTCGGCCCCGATGGCCAGCCCGGCGATGGTCATCGACTCGACCACCGCGAAGGGGTCGCCCTCCATGATCGCTCGGTCCTTGAAGGTGCCCGGCTCCGACTCGTCGGCGTTACAGATCAGGTAGTGAGGCAGGGCGGGTGACCGGGCCACCGCCTCCCACTTGATCCCCATCGGGAACGCGGCGCCTCCCCGTCCCCGGAGGTCGGACGCCTTGATCTCGGCGATGACCCGATCCGGCCCCATCTCGACCGCCCGGGCCAGCGCCTGGTAACCGCCGGACTCCCGGTAGTCCTCAAGGGAGGTCGGGTCGAGCGCGCCGATGCGCCTGAGCAGCCGCAACGACGGGTCGCCCGCCTGAGGCACGACGGGCGGGACTTCCCCTACGGAGCCTCCTTCCAGCACCTCGGTGACGCGGTCGCAGGTAGCGCCGACCAGCACCGTGTCCTCCTCGCCGGCCCGCTGGAAGAAGACGGCCGGGGCCTGGTCGCACTGACCGAGGCAGGGGCTGGGATGCACGTCAGGGCGCCCCTCCAAGCCCTCCAGTATCTCGGCGCCACCCATGGTCCGGCAGGCCACATCGTCACACACGTGAGCCACCCGGGCCGGCCGTTCCTCCAACGACAGCAGGGCGTAGAAGCCGGCCACCCCGTATGCCTCCGCGGGGGGAACGAGGAGTCGCTCGCAGATGTAGTTGAGCGCCCCGGCGCTGACCCATCCGACCGAGTCGTTCACCGCGTGGAGCGCCGGCAACAACAAGTGACGGCTCTCCACCGAACGGTGATAGCCGCCGAACGCGACGCGCCGGTCGGCGGGCTGCGAAGGCTCCCCGTCCCCGGATGGGGTTGGAGGTCCTAGCAACGCATCCACGGCCGACCGCTCCGCGGTGGTCGCCTCGGCGGACATGAGTCGGAGGTCGATGGGAGTTCTCCTAGACGGTGGCCGGGAAACCCCTTACAAGGGGGATGGCTTGGTGGCCGACAACTCTGTGGTGGCCGGCAACTCTCATGCCGGGTAGTTTGCCACGGAACGAACCCCGGATCGTTGCTCGACATCCTCCTGCAAAGGCTCGATCCGAACCGCGGTGGCCTTGAACTCGGCGGTTCCCGACTTTGGATCCCACGCGTCAATGGTGAGCAGGTTCACGTCCACCTCGTCGGGATCGTGGACGGCCATGAAGGCCAGGCCGGGACGGAGAGACCGATCGACCATCACGGGCGCCTCTACGGATCCCCGGCGCGAGACGACCCGGACCAGGTCGCCCTCGGCCACGCCGAGGGCGGCACCGTCCGCGGGCGCCACCTCGACGGCCACCGCTGTCCTCAGCGGGGATGAGTAGCCACCGGACTGGACCCCGGTGTTGTAGGAGTCGAGCCGGCGTCCGGTCGTGAGCCGGATCGGGTACTCCTCGCTCAGCTCGTCCACCGGCGGGGCCCACGGCGTCGGGAAGAAAGGAGCCGGATCCCGAGGCAGCGGATCGTCCCAGAGCTCGCCGTGGAGGAACAGGGTGCCGGGATGGTCCTCGTCGTAACACGGCCACTGCAGGCCACCCGCCTCGGCGAGGCGCCGGTACGACATCCCGGCGTGGTTGGGCGACAGGCTGCGCAACTCGTCCCAAACCTCCTCGGCGGTCGGATACCCCCAACCCCGACCCATCCGTTCGGCGAGGGCCGAGATGATGTGCAGATCATCTCGAGCCTCTCCAGGAGGGTCGAGAGCCTTGCGGACCCGCTGCACCCGCCGCTCGGAGGAGGTCACCGTGCCGTCCGTCTCGGCCCATCCGGCCGCCGCCGGGAACACCACGTCGGCCAGCTCGGCGGTCCTGGTCATGAAGAGGTCCTGCACCACCATGAACTCAAGCCCTCGCAGGAGGTGGCGGGCATGGTCGGACCGGGCCTCCGACTGGGCCGGGTTCTCGCCGATCACGTACAGGGCGGTTATCTCTCCGTGCTCCATCGCCTCCAGCATCAACGACAGATGCTTGCCGGCCGTGTCGGGCACGGGGCGCCCCCAGAGGGCCTCGAATTTGCCGCGTGAGACCGGGTCCTCGATCTCCTGGAATCCGGGTAGCCGGTTGGGCAGCGCGCCCATGTCGCCGCCGCCCTGGACGTTGTTCTGGCCGCGAATGGGAACCAGTCCCGATCCGTAGCGCCCCACGTGGCCGGTCAGGAGCGCCAGGTCTATCAGGGCCAGGACGTTGTCGGTGGCGTTGTGATGCTCGGTGATGCCCAGCGTCCAGCAGATCTGGGCCTGTTCCGCAGTGGCATAGTCGTGAGCCATGCGGCCTATCACCTCGGGGGGCAGGCCGGTGATCTCGGCGCCCCGCTGCAACGTCCACGGCTCCACCGACTCGGCATAGGCCTCGAAACCCTCGGTCGAGTGCCGGATGAACTCCTCGTGGTGCAGGCCGGACGCGATTATCTCGCGCGCGAGCGTGTTGGCCAGCGCGATGTCCGAGCCCACCTCGAGCCCGAGCCAGACGTCGGCCCACATGGCCGACGTGGTGCGGCGCGGGTCGATGGCGTACAACTTGGCACCGTTGCGGACCCCCTTCATCAGGTGATGAAAGAAGATCGGGTGAGCCTCGCGGGCATTGGAGCCCCAGAGCAGGATCACGTCCGTAGTCTCGATCTCCTCGTAGGAACAGGTACCGCCTCCTACTCCGAACACTGCCGCCAGACCGGCGACGGAGGGAGCGTGTCAGGTGCGGTTGCACGAGTCGATGTTGTTCGACTCCATGACCAGCCTGGAGAACTTCTGGGCCAGGAAGTTCATCTCGTTGGTCGCCTTGGAACACGAGAACATGCCATAGGCGCTACCGGTATGGCGGCTCAACCCGGCCGCCGCCCGGTCGAGCGCCTCGTCCCACGTTGCCGGCACCAATTCGCCATCCCGTCGCACGTACGGGGTGGTCAATCGGGGAAGCGTCACCCGCGGCATTCCATCACCTCCTTTCCCTCACTCTCCACCAACGGCCGTTCACCCCCGCCTACGTCGCACCGACAGTCGATTGGAACGGGATCCTGTTCACGCAGAACTCGTTGCCGTCGGGATCCGCCATCACCGTCAATTCGTACTCGGCCTCCGTGACCGTCTCCACGATTCTGCCACCAAATTGCACCGTACGCGCGAGGATCTTGTCAAAGTCACCCTCGTTCGAGCCCTCGATGTCGAAGTGGACAGGACTCTTGTCGGCCGTGACACGGTCCACCTGCTGGAGGACCAACTCGCACCCGGGCAGCACCAGCCCCATGAACTGGAAGTAGTCGAGCCGCCGCCGGGGTGCCAGGCCGAGCAACGAGCCCCAGAAGGCAGCCGATCGGTCCAAGTCGAGGCAGTCTATGACCAGGTACCGGATCGAGGCGGTCGGCTCGTCCGCCGCGGCAGCCGACAAGTCAGAACAGGCCGATGATCTTGCCGTCTTCATCGATGTCCACGTTCATGTACGCCGGCCGCGCCCCCAGTCCCGGCATGGTGCGGATCTCACCCAGGAGCACCACCAGGAATCCGGCGCCGACCGACGCCCTGACCTCGCGGACCGGCACAGTGAACCCGCTCGGCCGCCCTTTCAGAGAGGAATCGTGCGAGATCGAGAGAGGGGTCTTGGCCATGCAGATCGGGAGGTTGCCCATCCCGGCCTGCTCGAACTCGGCGATCTGGCGCGCCGCCTTGGCGGAGTAGTCAACCCCGCCGGCGCCGTAGATCTCCCGGCAGACGGTCTCGATCTTCTCCTTGATCGACCGTTCCGACGGGTATAGGAACCGGAAGTCCGAAGGCCGCTCGCAGGCGTCGACCACGGCCTTGGCCAACTCCAGCGCTCCGCGTCCCCCGTCCGCCCAGTGGCTGGAGGTGACCGCCGCCAGCGCTCCCGCCTCCCGGGCTGCGCGCTTGACCACGCGCCGCTCGTTCTCCGTGTCGGTCGGGAAGGTATTGACCGCCACCACCACCTCGATCCCGAAGCGGCGGGCGTTCTCGATGTGCGCCACCAGGTTGATGAGGCCGGCCTCCAGCAGGGGCAGGTTCTCCTCCGTGTAGGCGGGTGCGAGCGGCCGTCCCGCCACCACTCGAGGGCCGCCGCCGTGGGTCTTGAGCGCCCGGACGGTGGCGACCAGGACTACCGCATCGGGCTTCAGACCGGAGGCCCGGCACTTGATGTTGAAGAACTTCTCCATGCCCATGTCGGCCCCGAATCCCGACTCGGTGACCACGTACTCCCCGAGCTGGAGCGCTACCCGGTCGGCCAGGATGGACGAGTTGCCATGGGCGATGTTGGCGAACGGACCCGCGTGGACGAAGGCGGCCTGGCCTTCGAGCGTCTGCATGAGCGTGGGATGCAGCGTGTCCTTCATCAGGACGGTCACCGCGCCGCCCACGCCCAGGTCTTCGAGGGAGATGGTGTTGCCGTCGGTATCCGCGCCCACCACTATCCGTCCGCAACGGGCCCGGAGGTCGCGGAGCGCCGAGGCGTAGTCGTGGCCGTCGGTGAGCGCCAGGATCGCCATCAGCTCGGAAGCCACGGTGATGTCGTAACCCGACTCCCGGGGCCTGCCGTCGATCCGGCCGCCCAGGCCCACCACCACGTTACGCAGGGCCCGGTCGTTGACGTCGACCACGCGGCGCCACTGGGCCCGGAACATGTCGATATTGAGCCGCTCCAGCCCGATGGCCTCGAGCTGGGCGTCGCTCATGCGCCCCTCGTGGTACCAGCGGGCGTCCATGGCCGCGGCCGCCAGGTTGTGGGCCACGCTGATGGCGTGCATGTCGCCGGTCAGGTGCAGGTTGAACTCGTCCATGGGGATGACCTGGCTGTAACCGCCCCCTGCTGCCCCGCCCTTGATCCCGAAAGTAGGTCCCATCGATGGCTGGCGGATGGCGGCGACGGCCTTCTTCCGGAGGAGGCCCAGTCCCTGGACCAGGCCGATCGTGGTGGTGGTCTTGCCCTCCCCGAGCGGTGTGGGTGTTACGGCGGTGACGTCGATGTACTTGCCGGGTGAGCGGGCGCCGACCCGCTTCAGTATGTCGAGGTGGACCTTGGCCTTGGTGGAGCCGTACGGAATCAGCTCGTCGGCACGGACCCCGATCGACTCGGCGATCTCGGAAATAGGTGTGACCGGAGCGGCCTGGGCGATCTCGAGATCGGAGGGAAACCTACCGGGAGCATTCATGCAAACTCCGTGAACAGTGAATTGCCGAAGGGAATCCTACCCGGATAGTCCTGCCGGTCCGTGTGCTACGATGCGGTACCGTTCCGCATCGTGAGAAACATGGATGGTTCGTCGGGCAAAGCGGCCGGTCCCACACTAGGGTCATGACAACGCGGTGACGCCGAGCGAGTCATCAAGTGCGAGCCACGCGGTGACGAGTGAGGAAGGGAGCGGTCGTGGCCGGTAACGGGCTGATTCGCCTCGAGGACGTTTACAAGATTTTCGGTCCCCAACCTCACGGTAGGGCCTTTGACCTCGCCCGGGCCGGGGTGGGTAAGGATGAGGTGCTGCGCCAGTCCGGCCACGTTATCGGCATCCGCGATGTCAACTTCTCGGTCTCCCAGGGCGAGATATTCGTGGTCATGGGCCTCTCCGGATCCGGCAAGTCCACGGCTCTACGCACCGTCAACAAGCTCTTCGACGCCACGGCCGGCCAGGTTTGGGTCGACGGAACCGATGTCCAGACCCTGAACGGCGCCCAGCTCCAGGCCTTCCGGCGCGAGAAGATGGGGATGGTGTTCCAGCATTTCGCCCTGTTCCCGCACCGGAACGTGATCGACAACGTGGGCTACGGCCTCAAGGTCCAGGGAGTCGACAAGACAGAGCGGGACGCAGCCGCCATGAAGGCCCTGTCGTTGGTGGGCCTTGAACCCTACGCCCGCAACCTACCCCGCGAGCTATCCGGCGGAATGCAACAGCGGGTGGGGCTGGCTCGGGCTCTGGCCACCGATCCCGACATCCTGCTGATGGACGAAGCCTTCTCGGCCCTCGACCCGCTCATCCGCCGCCAGATGCAGGACGAGATGATGGAGATCCAGAACGAGCTACAGAAGACCATCCTGTTCATCACCCACGACCTCAATGAGGCGTTGCGGATCGGCGACCGGGTGTGCATCATGCGGGACGGCGCGGTGGTCCAGATCGGGACGCCCGAGGAGATCCTCACCGAGCCGGCCACCGCCTACGTTGCAGAGTTTGTCCAGGATGTGGACCAGGGCCGCGTGATCGAGTGCCAGGAAGTCATGCTGGAACCCAAACCCATCGATCCAGACATGTCCCTCGCCGAAGCCTTGGACCACATCGGTGATCGGAGCGGCGCCTTCGCCTGCGATTCCAACGGTCGACCCACCGGGCTCCTGACCATAGGTGACTGCGTCAGGGTTGCGAGCATGGGCTCGGTCAACATGTCGGTCGCCCTCCGGGATGACTTCGACACGACCACCGCCGAGACGACGCTCAACGACGTGTATGCGTCGGCCGGCAGGGGGTTACCCATCGCGGTCACAGACGACGACGGTCGGCTGATCGGAAACCTCGACCCCCGCCACATCATGGAGGAAATGGGACGGGTCGAGCAGTTGATCGACGGCTTCGAGCGGGAAACCTACCTGTGAGAGTTCTTGCCGACACCTCCACCATTCTTGCCCAGGCGCAGGAGCGTGTCCCGATCTGGGACAACGCCATTCTCGACGAGTGGAAGATCCCCTTCGGGGATTGGATGCTACAGGCCACCAGGTGGATCGCGGTCAACCTCGAGTCAGTGCTCGACATCATCGCCTGGCCGTTCGAGGTCATGGTCCGCAATCTGGTCCGCGACTTCCTCATCGAGATCTCGTGGTTGTGGATCGTGCTGGCGATGGCGTTGGTGGCGTGGCTCACCCGTAACCTGAAGGTTGCCGCTTTCGTAGCTGCGGCGTTAATGCTCTGCGGATTGCTGGCCCAAGAACAATGGAAAGAGACTGCCGCCACTATCGGGCTCATCGGGGTGGCAGTGATCCTCTGCGTGGCGATCGGGATCCCGGTTGGTATCGCCTGTGGCAGGGTGGACAGCATCTGGCAGGTGACCCGACCGATCCTTGATGCTATGCAGGTGGTTCACTCCTTCGTCTACATGTTGCCCTTCATCTGGTTCTTCGGCTTGGGCGAAGTCTCATCCACGATGGTCACGATGGTGTATGCCCTCCCTCCACTGATCCGCCTGACCAATCTGGGCATCCGGCAAGTACCCTCCGATGTGGTCGAGGCTTCCCGGGCCTACGGCGCATCGGAGGCCCGCGTCCTGTTCGATGTCCAGATCCCGCTGGCGCGGCCCGCAATCATGACGGGTATCAACCAGACCCTCCTCCTAGCCATCTCGATGCTCGGTATCGCCGCGCTCATGGGCTCGTTCGGTCTCGGGCGTGTGCTGTTACGGGCAATCAACAACCAGGATGTCGGAGAAGGCGCAGCCGGAGGCCTGGCCTTCTTCCTGGTGGCAGTCGTGCTTGACCGCATGTCGCAGCGCCAGGGCACCGAGTCCACCAACTTCTTCAAACGGATTCAAATGGCTTGGAAGCATCGCCGGGATCCGGAGGTGCTGATCCCCGATACGGAACCAACGGCCATAGTCGAGTACCAGGAAGCCGAGGAGTATGCCCCGGTCTCCAACCGTGAGCGCCTTCCGATGCTGCTGGCGCTCATAGGGGGATTGGTAGCGGTCGCGAGCACCTTCCTCCCATGGACATCGAATGCCGGCAAGATGAGCGCCTTCGGAAGGTGGGCCGACGCTTCTCTCGAAGCCGAACTTGCTGGTCAGGCGTTCAGCGGCCTGGCGGCCTCCGGCGGATCCTGGTTCGGTATAACTGTGCTGGCGCTGGGTCTGTTCGTGGTGCTTGCGGTACTAGCCTTCAGCGCCCGACCTGGCCGAGCGCCCCGATGGCTGGCAGCAGATGGGACGGTCATCGCTGCAATCTCCATACTGGTTGTATCTTCCGCTCATTGGCTGGCCCAATCAGTGACCGACGCCGGGATTGCAGTTGGCGCCGCGGATCCCGGCCAGGGTGTCGGTGTGTACCTAGCGTTGGCAGGAGGGCTTATCGGCTCGGTCGGAGCGATTCTGTGGATAAGGGTCGCAGAACACGCGCCGCTCCACCCGCTCCCGCTGGGAATAAACTGGGGGAGGATCATCGGCCTGGGGATCGCGATCCTCGTTCTCCTTGTCGGCGTGCTCTCTGGTTGGAGTGCTGACAGCCGTCCGGATAGAGCCCTCACACCTGAGGCCATGGCGGAAGCCGAAGCACGGGCCATAGAGATAGAGGAACTCAAACGCAGCGCGGATGAGGATCCAGAGAATCAGGCCGTATACGCGGCCGATCTCCTTGTCCTGGAAGCCCAAGCCAGACAAGCATCGTTCACCAACGGTCTCGTCGGCAGCGGCCCGCGACTCGGCCTCTGGGCACTGATTGCCGGAGTGCTGGCTATGTTGACCGGCCTTCCCGCTGCGGGTGTATTCGGCGGCAATGAGCAGTGGAGATGGCGTTGGAGTACCGTGACAGCTGGGCTGGGAAGCGCTGTGACGTGTATCGCCTTCGCATGGATCTTCACGCATGTCCGCTCCGGCGACAACCAGTTCCTGACGGGATTCGGAGCCTTCGTTACCTTGGTCAGCGGACTGTTGATACTGGCTTCCACCATGGCCGTACTCAAGGAATTCCGGCGTTCCAAGGTCTACGGAGACCCGTCGGATTCGAAAGCCGAGCCCGACACCGCAGCAGCGGCCACGGTCGGAGCCCGTATGTGAACCCCCACCCACGCGGGAGCAGGGACTCCCGCCAAACCGAACTCAAGAAACGAACAAGAAAGGAGCATGATGAAACTCAGTATCAGAGTCACCGCAGTCTTGGCTGTTCTCGCTCTCGTGGCAGCAGCCTGTGGAGATGACACCGCTGATGAACCAGCTACGACCGCACCCCCGGCAACGGTGACGGTGACAGAGGTTGTGGTGGACGAGGCCGCCCTGGCAGAGGCCCAGGCCATGATGGACGACGCCGAGGCCATGATGGCCGAGGCGGAAGCCGCTGCGATGGAGGCCGAGTCCATGGCCCAAGAGGCCGAGGCCATGTCGGACGAGGAGCAGGCCGCAGCCGCGCAGGCACAGGCCGATGCCGAAGCCATGATGGCAGAGGCCCAGGCTGCGCTGGACGAGGCCGCTGCCATGGAGGCAGAGGCCGAAGCCAGGGCTGCCGAGGAGCAGGCCGCGATGGAAGCGGCGGCCGCGATGCTGCCCGGTGAGGGTGTCAGCCTGACGATGGCCCGAGCCAACTGGTCGACCGGCTACTTCCAGGCCGAGTTGTTCCGCCAGTTGATGCAGATGCTGGGCTACGAGGTAAGCGATCCGGCCGATCTCGAGTTGGGCCCCAACCTTGCCTACCTGGCAATGGCCCAGGGCGAGGCCGACTTCTGGGTCAACAGCTGGTACCCGGGACACAACAGCTGGCTGGCAGCGGAGTTGCCGGACGGCTCCCTGGTCGGGGAGCATGTGAGGCGGGTCGGTGAGTTGATGCTCGCCGGTGGCTTGCAGGGATACCTGATCACCAAGTCCTTCGCTGAGGAATACGGGATAGCCACCCTCGACGATCTGAACAACAACCCCGACGCCATCGCTGCCTACGACGCACAGGACTTCAACCCGGGTAACGGCATCGCCGACATCTACGGATGCCCGGAGAGCTGGACCTGTGACGACATCATCCAGAGCCAGATCGCCTTCTCCGGATGGCAGAACATCGATCAGGTGCTGGCAGGCTACGACGCCATGTTCGCCGAGGCCACGGCCAAGGCGGACGCAGGCGAGCCGATGGTGGCGTACACGTGGACCCCGAGCTCGTACATCACGGCTCTGCGTCCCGGCGACAACGTCGTGTGGGTCGGGGTCGAGAGCCCGATCGACAACTCCAACCCGCTCGGCCGTGAAGGCGGCGAGGAATGGGACCAGAGGCCCGGCACCTCGCCGGCGATCGGTCCCGATGCCTGCCCCAGCGCGGCGGACGACGGGATCTGCGAGATCGGTTGGGTGGCGGCTGACGTCATCGCCTCGGCACGCCACGACCTGCTGGCCAACCACCCGGCCGCGGCGAAGCTGCTGGAGATCGTGAAGCTCAACGTCGTAGACGTGTCGCTGCAGATCGTCAGACAGGATGCCGGCGAGGATGTCAGTGCCTTGGTCGCAGAGTGGATCACCAACAATCAGGCTCAGGTTGACGCCTGGATAGCGGAGGCTCTGGCCGCCGGCTAGTCCGATCCCGACCGACAACCGAGCACGAACCTGGAGGGGGGGGGGGGGGGCGCCGCCCCCCCCCATAGGGGCGAGGGGTGTTGGGGAGCGGGGGGAGGAGCGCGGGATGG
>VXRE01000026.1:24623-31975 GCA_009838635.1 Acidimicrobiia bacterium
GTGGGCTCGGTGCCCGCGTGACAGGCGCAGCGACGACTCCCACTCCCCTCGCTGGGGGGGCGCGTCGCCCGCCCGCCCCCCTCCACTTTCTCGGCCTTGAGATGAGAGCGAACGTGCCGGCGTCCCGTACTGCGAGAATGCCATTGGACCGGCTGTGACGAGCCACTGCGCATGAAACCGACGCCAAGACCAACCGCGGACACACCTGAGCCGTCGCGCCGAGCGGCCTCCACCGAGCTGGCCGACGCCGACCTGCGGGCCGATATCCGGCGCCTCGGCCGCCAACTGGGCGACACACTGGTCCGGCAGCACGGCCAGGAACTTCTCCACTCCGTCGAGCGGGTCCGGACACTGTCCCGCCGGTTGCGGTCGGCACAGGTCGAGGTCTCCCATGAACTCGCCGAGCTGCTGCGTGAAGTGGATCTCGAAACGGCCCTCCATCTGGCGAAGGCCTTCACCGTCTACTTCCATCTCGCCAACGTCACCGAGCAGGTTCACCGGGTGGAGGATCTGAACGCCGAGGGGGACACGCTCGAGCGCGGATTCGAGGAGAGCCTCGTCGCGCTGGTCGAGTCGGGAATACCAGCCGCTGAAGCCGTCGCTCTGGTCCACCGGACGGTGCTGAAGCCCGTCTTCACCGCCCATCCCACCGAGGCCACCCGCCGCACCGTCCTCGAGAAGCTCAGCGAGATCGGCGACGCCACCGCTACCAGAAGCAACCCGAGGACCTCCGAGTCGGATCGGGCGCGCATAGATCGCCGGGTGGAGGAACTCATCGAGGCGATCTGGCAAACCGACGAGCTCCGCGACCAGCAGCCGAGCCCGATCGACGAGGCCCGCTTCGTCCGCCACTACCTCGAACAGACCATCCGCGAGGCAATACCAGGCCTGCTGGACAATATCACCGCGGCAGTGCATCAGATCGGGGGTGAGCTGAGCACCGATAGCAGCCCGATCCGGTTCGGATCATGGGTGGGCGGCGACCGGGACGGAAACCCCAACGTCACGCCCGGGATGACACGGGCCGTCATTGAACAGCAGCGCCAGGCCGCCCTCGAGATTCTCATCTCCGAAGTGGCAAGCCTGGCCGGCGAGCTGAGCGCGAGCACGCTCATCACGGAGATATCGGACGGGATGGCGACCTTCATCGAACGGCACCGCGAGTCGTATCGCGATGTGCTGGAAGACACCAACGACCGCGAGCCCTACCGCCAGGGCCTGACGATCGTCTACCAGCGCCTGGTGGAAACACGCGACGGCGGACCCCGCGCCTACGGCTCTCCGCACGAGCTCCTCGACGACCTCGCCGTGTTCGAGTCCTCCCTGAGCGAGAATCGAGGCGCGCTCCAAGCCGGTGGCCGGATGGCGCGGACCCGCCTGCTGGTGGCCACGATCGGCTTCCACCTGGCCGCGCTCGACATCCGCCAGCACACCGATCATCACCACCGGGCGATCGCCTCGCTCACCTCCTACCTCGGTACCGGCTACGGCGACCTCGATCGGAACGGCAGGACCGGGTTCCTGGTCCGCGAGCTCTCCGGTACCCGGCCGGTGGCGCCGCCGGGTACCGGCACCGGCGATGAGGAGACGCTGGATCTCTTCGGCCTGCTGAGGAGCCTGCTGGACGAGCACGGCGATCAGGTCATCGACTCCTACATCATCTCGATGGCCCGGGGAGTGGACGACGTACTGGCCCCGATGATGCTGGCCCGCGAGGTGGGTCTGGTCGATCCGGTCCGGGGCGTGGCGCGCCTCGGCTTCGTCCCGCTGTTCGAGACCATCGACGACCTGCGCCTGATCGGTCCCACTTTGGAGGAACTCCTGGCGGTGCCCGCCTACCGCCGACTCCTCGAGCTGCGCGGTGGCATCCAGGAAGTCATGGTCGGGTACTCCGATTCGAACAAGGACGGGGGGATCACCACCTCGCAGTGGGAGATACACAAGGCCTTGCTGGTCATCCGTGACATCTCCCGCCGCTCCGGAGTGCGGATCGACGTCTTCCACGGACGGGGAGGATCTGTCGGCCGCGGGGGCGGACCCACCCATGCCGCCATCCTGAGCCAGCCGTACGGAGCGCTGGACGGCGTCATCAAACTCACCGAGCAGGGCGAGGTGATCGCCGACAAGTACGGTCTGGCCGAACTCGCCCACCGGAACCTCGAGCTGGCCCTGTCGGCCCTGGTGGAGGCATCCCTTGCCCACCGCGCCCCTCACCACGCTGTAGAGGACGTCCGGCGATGGCACGAGATCATGAGCCTCATATCCGCCGCCGCGTACGAGACCTACCGGCGGTTCATCGAAGATCCGGGCATGGTCGAGTACTTCACCACCTCGACGCCGGTGGAGGAACTGGGCCTGCTCAACATCGGATCACGACCCGCCAAGCGACACCAGACGGCCGGGGTCACCCACCTCCGGGCCATTCCGTGGGTGTTCGGCTGGACCCAGTCACGCCAGATCGTCCCCGGATGGTACGGGGTGGGAAGTGGATTCGCGGCGGCCTCCGAGGCGGGATTGGGGAGCGACCTGGCCCGGATGTACCGGGAGTGGCCCTTCTTCCGTACCTTCATCTCCAATGTCGAGATGACCGTGGCCAAGACCGATCTCTCCATCGCCCGCCACTACGTGGACAACCTGGTACCGGTCGAGCGCCGGCCCATGTTCGAGATGATCACCGCCGAATACGCCCGTACCGTCGCAGCCCTCCGGCGGGTGACCGGGGCTGACCTGCTGGCCGATCGCCCGCTGCTCCGGCGTGCCTTGAACGTCCGTGACCCCTACCTGGACCCGTTGAACGTGTTGCAGGTCGAACTGCTGAAACGATCCCGTTCAGGCGACCACCGGAGGTACCGGCGGGGACTCCTCCTGACGATCAACGGCATCGCGGCGGGCATGCGCAACACGGGTTAGCGCGACCCGACCGGGCCACGGGCAGCCGGACACCTCCCACCCGCTGATGCGCGAGACGATCGGGCGCCGTTTCCGGCGCGCGTTCGTGCGGAGCGCAAGAAACCCGGAAGCGCATGGTCGGTAACGGAAACGTGGCTAGGGTGGGAGTAAGGGACACTCTCGAACATCCCAATCCGGCTGTCCGGCGACCTTGTATCACGGATTTGCCAGAATACCTTCCGTGACCGGCGGATAAGAAGGAGGGACCTGATGCTCGGACCGCTTGCCCGCTTCGCTGCGCGCCGACCGCTGGTCACCATCGGCATCTGGGTGGGGCTGGTGCTGGTTTCGCTCGGGCTGATCGACCGGCTGCTGGACAGCGCCACCACCACCGAGTTCCGGCTGTCGGCCCGGTACGAGTCAGAGCAGGCCGGTGCGCTCCTCGAGGACAGGTTGCGCGGTCCGCGGCAGTTGGCCGAGCTGGTTGTGGTCCAGTCACCGTCCGTGACCGTGGACGACCCCGCCTTCCGCACCAAGGTCGAGTCGCTCGCCGCCGAGATCACGGCGCTGGGGCCCGACGTGGTGACCCTCCAGGATCATTTCTACGTATCCAACAATCCGCTGCTGGTGTCCCGTGACCGCCAGACCACCATCATGGGCTTCCTCATGTCCGGTACCGCCCAGGAGGCCACGGTGGACGTCGGCGACGTGATCCACATCGTGGAGGAGGCCGACGGGGTGGATGGCTTCCGGGTCTTGATCGGGGGCGACGCCAGCGTTGCCTTCGAGACCAACGAGCTGGCGATTCACGACCTGGAGAGGGGCGAGCGGTTCGGGGTCCCGGTAGCGCTCGTCATCCTGCTGGTGCTCCTCGGCGCGGTGGTGGCCACCCTGCTCCCGCTGGGTCTGGCCATCGTGGCAATCGTCCTGGCCCTGGCAGCCGTTGCCGTGATAGGCCAGCAGTTCCAACTCGTCTTCTTCGTCACGCTGATGGTGGTGATGATCGGCCTGGCGGTCGGCATCGACTACTCGCTTCTCGTCGTATCCCGTTTCAAGGAGGAGCTGGCGCGCGGGAGGTCGACCAATGAGGCGGTGGGCCGCGCCACCGCGACGGCGGGCCGCACGGTGGTCTTCAGCGGCGCCACCGTGGTGCTGGCCTTGATCGGTCTGCTGATCACCCCGGCCTCCTTCTACCAATCCCTGGCGCTGGGGGCCATCCTGGTGGTGATCTTCGCCATGCTGGCGACGCTGACGCTGCTTCCGGCCGGCCTGGCATTGCTAGGTCCGAGGGTGGACCTCCTCAAGATTCGATTCCTGGCCAGGTTCTCGCTCAAGAGCCCCGACACCTCCCAGGAGGGCTTCTGGGAGAACGTCACCCGGCTCGTGATGCGCCGCCCGGTGATCAGCATCCTGCTCGTCGCCATCCCGATGCTCGCCCTCTCCTACTTCTACCTGGACATGCGGACGGGACTCAATGATGTCAACACCTTCCCCGACGGAGCGCAGACCAAGGAGGCCTTCCTTCTCCTCGAGGAGAAGTTCGCCGTGGGGAGCGTCACTCCCGCCGGCGTACTCAGCCCGGCCGAGATAGTCGTGGACGGTGACGCCAATGATCCCTCCGTGACGGCCGCCATAGGCAAGTTGCAGGGCGCCCTCATCGCCGATCCCAGGTTCCCGGTGCCCCCCACCCGAGAGGTGAACGGGGCCGGGGATCTGACGCTCTTGGCCCTCCCCTACCCGGGCCAGCCGAGCAGCCCGGAGGCCGCCGAACTGATGTCGGTCCTCCGCGACGAGATCATCCCGACCGCGTTCGAAGGGGCGCCCGCCCAGGTCTACGTCGGCGGCCTTACCGGGGAGGTGGCCGACTTCTTCGAGATAGTGAGGGTCTACACGCCGATCGTCTTCGCCCTCGTGCTCGGCCTCAGCTTCGTCATCCTGATGATGGTCTTCCGGTCGCTGGTCATCCCGCTGAAGGCGATCATCATGAACCTGCTCTCCGTCGGCGCCACCTACGGGCTGCTGGTGCTGGTCTTCCAGAAGGGCGTCGCGATCGACCTGTTCGGATTCCAGAGGGCCGAAGTCATCGATGCCTGGATACCGCTGTTCCTGTTCGCCGTCCTCTTCGGGCTGTCCATGGACTACCACGTCTTCCTGCTGAGCCGGATACGCGAACGTTACGACGAGACGGGTGACAACACGGAGGCGGTGGCATACGGGCTCCGTTCGACCGCCGGGATCATCACCGGCGCCGCCGCCATCATGGTGGTCGTGTTCGGCGCCTTCGCCACCGGACGGACCATCATCAACCAGCTCATGGGCTTCGGTCTGGCGGTGGCCGTGTTCCTGGACGCAACGCTGGTCCGGTCGATCCTGGTGCCGGCCAGCATGGAGGTGCTCGGCAAGCGCAACTGGTACCTGCCGCCCTGGCTCGACTGGCTGCCGGACCTGCGCGTCGAGGCGGAGGAGCATCCCGAAGCCGACCCGGCGGAGGATCGCAACCGGTGAGAATCCCGACCGACTACGCGCCCGGCTATGCCGATGCCCGCCTCGTCGATATGGAGATGGCGCGCAACTACATCGCCCACACCGGGGTGGGGGACCCGGAGGCCGATGCGTTCATCGCGAGCATCCACGAATTACCCGCCGAGCAGGCGCTACCGCTGGTCACCGCCGGCATGGACCGGGACGAGGACGCCCTGCGTAGGGCGCCCCGCTTCGTCCGGGAGTTCTTCGACCCGATGGAGACGCCTCCCGACTGGGTGGACCAATCGGACTTCTGGCCCGGCGTCCGCATGTTCCACAGGAACTCGCCCGTGGTGCTCGCCTCGATGCTCGCCGGCACCCTCGTGGAGGGGTTCTCGACCAACATCGCCAAGTCCTTCTTCATAACCGGACGCCTTCGGGACCAGGGCGTCCGCCGGCTGAAGCAGAACAACCGCCACATGGTCGAGATCTTCATGCCCGGCGGCCTGGAGCGGGAGGGTGACGGATGGAAGCTGTCCGTGCGGATCCGGATCCTGCACGCCCAGATCAGGAGCCTGCTGGGAAACTCCGATGACTGGGACGAGGAGGCCTGGGGTTTGCCGCTCAGCGCCGCCCACCTCGGCTTCGCCATCGTGGCCTTCTCGGCCCGGTTGCTCAAGCACATGAAGAACCTCGGTGCCACCTACACCGATGAGGAACGAGCCGGGTTCATGGCGGTATGGCGGTATACCGGCCACCTGATGGGTATCCCCGACTCGATCCTGTACACCGATGAGGAAGAGGCCCTGAGGGTCTTCGAGATCGGACGCCTATGCGAGCCCGAGCCCGACTTCGAGTCGATAGCGATGGCGAACGCGTTGATCAATTCGGGTCCGCTGCTCGTGGACATGACCGACCCGAAGGTCAGGCAGAACTTCGCCAACTACGTATTCCGCGTCTCCCGTGCCCTGATCGGTAGGACGCTCTCCGACCAGTTGAACTATCCGGCCACCCCTCTGGTCGGGGTGCTCCCCTGGTTCCGCATGCAGCGGCGCTACCAGCGCTTCACAGCCCGGTACTTGAAGCCGCTGGCCAAGCAGAACAACAACTTCACCGCCTTTACCTCACTCCTCCAGGTCTCCGTCTTCGACGAGGCGGGGATCAGCTACAGGTTGCCCGACCATGTGTACGCCGAGGAGTCCAGCCGCTGGTAGGGCCGGCTGACCCGACGGGAAGGACTCCAGCTTGGCGAGCGCGTCGGTGGCCGTGACCCGGCGGTCGTAGTCGAGCGGACCTTTACCGTTCCAGGGGGCAGAGAACCCGATCCGCACCGTCGACACCAACGCATTCAGCAGTGCCCGCAGCCCGCGCGGCAGGGGGAAGTACTCATCCTCCTCGGTAACCCGGAACAGGCTCCACCCCTCGGCAGGATCGAGGCGCTCGAGCACCTCCCGGACCAGGTGGTCGGGTGCCGATGCGCCCGCCGTCACCCCGACCACTTCCGCAGCGTCCAACCATTCGGTTCGGATCGCATCCGCGGAGTCGATCCGGTAGGCGGCGGCGCCGCGCATACGGGCGGTCCGGACCAGGGCATTGGTGTTCGAGGAGTTGTCGGAGCCAACAACCAGGATCAGATCACATTCGGAGCTCATCTCGAGCACCGCATCCTGGCGGTTGGTGGTAGCGTAGCAGAGATCGCTCTTGCGAGATGTCTCCAGGTTCTGGTAGCGCCCGGAGGCCTCGGCCCTGATCGCCTCCCACTCGTGCATCCCGAGGGTGGTCTGGGCGAACAGCGCCACCTTGCTGGGATCCCTGGGCCTGAAGCCTGCCAGCCCCGTCTCCGGTTCGACCAGAGTGATGTTCGAAGGCGCCCGGGCCATGGTGCCCACCGCCTCATCGTGCCCTTCGTGGCCCACGAAGATGATGTCGAACCCCTTCGCCGCCCGCCGCTTGACCTCATGGTGAACCTTCGCCACGAGCGGGCAGACCGCGTCGATGAC
>VXRE01000154.1 GCA_009838635.1 Acidimicrobiia bacterium
GCAGCGGTACGTTGAGGAAGCGGAACGCAGCGACGGGACGCCGATGACCGCCAGACCACGCCTGGCTGTTTCGCAGACAGACCACTAGGGTTAATCTCTCGCCCATGCCCAGGATCAGAGCCGCCAGCATCGCCGAGCACAAGGTGATCACCCGCGCCCTCATCCTCGACAAGGCTCAGGGACTCTTCGCCACCTGGGGGTACGAGGACACCTCGTTCGGTGACATCGCCGCCGGGGTGGGGATGGGCCGCACCACCCTCTACGACTACTTCACGGACAAGGACGACCTGCTGGCCTCTCTTGTGGAGGAGACCCTCCCGCCGACGATCCGGAACCTGATATCCCGGATTCCGTCCGGCATCACGCCGGTGGAGCGTCTCCGGAACCTGGTGGTGATCACACTCGAGTTCCTGGCCACCGAGCCCACCCTGGGCCGGTTGCTCCACCGAGAGATCCACAAGCTCTCCGAGTCCGCTCGGCAGCGCGTGGCGGTGGCCCACCAGTCGCTGGCGCGTGAGTTCGTGGACACCTACCGGGCCGGAGTGGAGGCGGGTGATCTCAAGAGGCTCCCGCCCGGACTCGCCGGCCGCTTTCTCAACGACATGATCATGTCCGCCGCGCAGGCGCTGATCGATGCCGACGACCCCGAGGCGGCGCTGCCGACCGTTGCCGGAGCGATGACCGACCTCCTGTTCAACGGACTGGCCGATCGTGAGGCGGGCCAACCGGTTCGCAACGTGGCGGCGGGTCTACCGCACGCGGATCTGAGGGAGCTACGAGCCTGATGGGCGTCCGCTCCGACCATCCGTTCCTCATCCGGGAACTCTCCCAGCTCGAGTTCGTCCGGCGGGTTCTTGCCCAAGCCGAGCGCCACCACACCCCCCTGCTGGAGCGGGTCAGATATGTGGCAATCGTGAGCGAGCTGATCGACGAGATCTACCAGGTGCGGGTGGCCAGACTCGAGGAGAAGGTGGACGCCGGCTTCGAGGATCTGTTGAGGGCGGGGATGTCGACACCGGAGCTGCTGGACCGGATCCGGTCGGTGGTCGTTGAGATATGCGAGCAACAGAGCCATGTATTCCGCACAGAGCTGCAGCCTGCTCTGGACCGCCTCGGCATCCATATCCTGCTGTGGGATGCGCTGGACGAGACCGACCAAGCGTATCTTCATCGGGTGTTTCACGACCGGGTGTATCCGGTTCTGACCCCGCTGGCGGTCGATCCGGCCCATCCCTTCCCGTACATATCGAACCTGTCCATGAACCTGGCGGTCATGGTCAGGGAGACCGAGACCGGGGAGCAGCGGTTCGCCCGGGTGAAGGTCCCGCCGATCCTGCCGCGGTTCATCGAGCTTCCCGACCAGCGCGGGTTCGTACCGCTCGAACAGCTGATCTCGGCTTACATCGACGAGCTGTTCCCGGGCATGCACGTCTCCAAGTGCCATCCGTTCCGGCTCACCCGCAACACCGACTACGAGCTGGCCGAGTTCGAGACCAACGACCTTCTGGCCGCGCTGAAGTCCGAGATCGGCCGCAGGCGTCGCGGCCAGGTGATGCGGTTGGAGGTCGAGCGGGACATCGACCCCGACGTACTGGATCTGCTGATGCGGGAACTGGACATCAAGGACCGCCATGTCTACCGCATTGCCGGCCTGCTGGACCTCGGCTCGCTGACGACGTTGGCCGATCTGGACCGGCCGGAACTCCGCTGGAAGCCGTTCCCGCCGGTGGTGCCGGCCGGCCTCTCGGCCGAGCGCTCCTTCTTCGACCTCATCAGCGAGCGTGACCTCATCGTCCATCACCCCTACGAGTCGTTTGCCGCCTCGACTGCTGAGTTCGTGCGCGAAGCCGCCCATGACCCCCAGGTGCTGGGTATCAAGCAGACGCTTTATCGGACATCGCCGGACAGCTCCATCGCCCGCTCGCTGATCACCGCGGCCGAGCTGGGCAAGCAGGTGGTAGCACTGGTGGAACTGAAGGCCCGTTTCGACGAGGAGCGCAACATCGAGCAGGCCCAGGCGCTGGAGGAAGCCGGTGTGCATGTGGTCTACGGGCTGGTCGGCCTCAAGACCCACGCCAAGCTCTGCCTGGTGGTCCGCCAGGAGGAGGGCCGCCTGGCTCGCTACGTCCACACGTCCACCGGCAACTACAACGAGAAGACCGCCCGGCTGTACGAGGACGTAGGCCTGTTCACCAAGGATCCGCAGATCGGCGCCGATGTCAGCGACCTCTTCAACCACATGACCGGCTACAGCAAGCAGAAGTCCTACCGGAAGCTGGTGGTGGCGCCTACCGAACTCCGCGACCATTTCCTCGAACTGGTCCGGCGCGAGTCCGAGTACGGAGACGGGCACATCGTGGCCAAGCTCAACGGCCTGGTCGACGAGCGGATGATCAATGCCCTCTACGAGGCCTCCCAGGCCGGCACCCGGATCGACCTGATCGTCCGGGGGGTGTGCTGCCTGCGGCCCGGAGTCCCCGGGCTGAGCGAGAACATCACCGTACGGTCCATCGTGGGCCGGTTCCTGGAACACTCTCGCATCCTCCGGCTCGGACGGCCGGAACGCGGGTTCCTGTACTACATAGGCTCGGCCGACCTGATGCCCCGCAATCTCGATCGGAGGGTCGAAGCCCTGTTCCCGGTCGAGGATCCGGAAGCCCAGCACCGGCTCGAGGAGATCCTCGATCTGTGCCGGGCCGACGATCACCTGTCGTGGGTGCTCCAACCGGACGGTACCTACGAGCCACGGGGCCAGAAGCGGGGCCTCGATCTCCACCAGGCGCTCATGGATCTGGCCCTGGAACGATCCCGCACCGCCCGGAACCGGTGATCCGATGCCCGACCTGATACTGCTCCGGCATGCCAAGTCGGACTGGACGGCACGCTACGGCGCCGATCAGAGCCGCCCCCTGAACAAGCGGGGGGTCCGGTCGGCCCGAGCCGTCGGCGAGTTCGTCTCCCGCTACCGGCTGGCGCCCGAGTTGGTACTCGCTTCGCCGGCGGTCCGCACTAAGACCACGGCCGAACTGGCCGCCGAGGCGGGAGGGTGGAACAGCCGTATCGAAGTTGTTCCAGAGCTCTACGGCGCAGGGCCTGGGGATGTCCTCCAACTGGTTCAGCAGGTCACCGGGGTGGAACGCCTCATGGTGGTCGGGCACGAGCCCACCATGTCCGGCGTGCTCGAGTACCTGACCGGACACCAGATCCGGGTGACCACCGCAACGTTGGCCTACATGCGTTCCCGTTACGTCTCCTGGTCCGATCTGGGACGGGGTTCGGCCCGCCTGGAGATGCTGATCAGGCCCCGCCTACTGATGGATTGAGGCTTCCGCCACCACAGCAGGAACGACATCTCGGCTTCGAGCGTGGCGGTGGTGGAGGAGGACTCGAAGGGCCGAACGTGCGTGCGGAGTGTGGCGGAGTGGTCAGTCGAGGGAGCGGGTCACCGTATCCACGATCCGGGCCACGGATGGGATGGTGGCATCCTCCAGGATGTCGGAGGCCGGCAAGGGTATGTGGTCCGTGGTGATCCGCACCACCGGCGAGTCGAGGTCGTAGAAAGCCTCCTCGGCGATTATCGACACCACCTCGGCGCCCCATCCGCAGAGCCGCGGGTTCTCCTCGACCGTGAACACCCTCCCGGTCTCGGCAACCGTCGAGAGGATGGTCCGGGTGTCCAGGGGCACCAGGCAGCGCAGGTCGACCACGGTCGCCTCGATCCCCCGGGCCGACAGCTCATCGGCAGCTTGGCGGGCCTTGGGAACCATGGCCGCTAGCGCCAGGATGGTGGCGTCCGAGCCGGACCGCACGACCGATGCCTCGCCCAAACGCCCCACCAACTCACCGTCCGGCACCTCTCCCCGGCTGGCGAACAGGCCCTTGTGCTCGAAGAAGATCACCGGATCGGGGTCGCGAACCGAGGCGGCCATCAGGGCGATCACATCTCTCGGGGTGGAGGGCGCCACCACTTTGAGGCCGGGTACCGACATGGCCCAATTCTCCAAGCTCTGGGAGTGCTGGGCGCCGAACCGCACCCCGCCGCCGTTGGCGGTACGGATGACCAGCGGCAGGGCAACCTGGCCGTCGGTCATGTACCTGGTCTTAGCGATCTGGTTGGCCACCAGATCCCAGCAGGTGGCCAGGAAGTCCGAGAACATGATCTCGGCCACCGGCCGGAGACCGTTCATGGCGGCGCCCATAACCGCGCCGATGATCGCCTCCTCCGAGATGGGAGTGTCACGGACCCGCCGCTCGCCGAATTTCTCCAGCAGGCCCGGTGTGGTCTTGAAAACCCCGCCGGCGGCCGCGACGTCCTCACCGATCAGGTATACGGTGTCGTCGCGCTCCATCTCCTGGGCCAGGGCCCTGGCCACCGCTTCGCGATAGGTGATCAGTTCCGCCATCGCGATCCTCCGTCCGCCCATACCTCGGTGGCGATCGAGTCGACCGTGGGCTCGGGCGCGGCCTTGGCCTCCTCCACGGCGGCTTCGATCCAGGCCTCGACCGACTGATCGACTTCCTCCAACCGCTCTTCCGACGCTCCGGCGCCGGCCAGCCTGGCGCGGTACATGGGAATGGGATCCCGGGCCAGCCACTGCCGGACCTCCTCGTCCGGCCGGTAGGTACCCGGATCGGCCCGGGAATGGCCGCCGTGACGGTAGGTGACCGCCTCGACCAGGCTGGGTCCGCCGCCTGCGCGGGCTCGGGCGATGACATCGGAAGCGGTCTCGTACATCGCGTCGGGATCGTTGCCGTCCACCAGCAAGCCCTCCAGCCCGTAGGCGGCCGCCCGGTCGGCGGCAGGGCGTTCCACGGCGGTGACCGACCCGATCGGGGTGTACTCCATGTACAGGTTGTTCTCGCAGACGAACACCACCGGCAGATCCCACACCACCGCCAGGTTGAGCGCCTCGTGGAATGCCCCGATATTGGTGGCGCCGTCGCCGAAGAAGCAGACCGCCACCTGCCCGGTGCCCCGCTCTACGGCTGCCCAGGCTGCGCCCACGGCGATCGGTAGATGGGCGCCCACGATGGCATACGATCCCATCGCGCCGGTCGGCGCCCAGGTGAGGTGCATGGAGCCGCCCTTACCGCCGCACACGCCCTCCGACCTGCCGAGCAGCTCCGACATCAGCCGGCCGGGCGGGGCGCCCCGGAGCAGGGTGTGGTTGTGACCCCGGTAGGTGCAGAAGGTGAGGTCATCGGCGCGCATGGCGGCGGCAAGACCGGCGGCGACCGCCTCCTGGCCGATGCCCAGATGGGTAGTCCCCTTGACCAGGCCCTCCAAGAACATCTGGTGTGCGCTCTCTTCGAAGCGCCGCGCCTCGAGCATCATCCGGTAGATACGGAGGCGAGTGTCCAGGTCGGGACCGGCAACGACTGCAACGTTCATTCTGCTATCACCCGTTCCAAAGCTCGGTGAGACGATCGGTCGATACTACCCGCGCGGGCACCGCTCGCCGGCCGGATGGAGGTCGCCCACGGATCTATCAGGGTCTTGATGCGTTCGGGCCGGCCCTCCGCCATGGGCAGGAGACCGTCGGAGACCAACTGATCGAGAGGAAGGGCGATCGGCGCCACATCGGACCAGCCCTCAGGTCGGGAGGCGATGAGGGATGCAGCGTCGGCGAAGTCGGCCTCGAAGACCTGGGCTCGGGTTCCCACCAGCCGGGTCTCGCGGAGGGTGATGCGGCGCATGTCGATCGAGACCGGATCGGCGCCGAGCCCGACCTGAACCACGCGGCCCCTGGGCCGCACCATGTCCAGGGCGGCGGCCAGCGCCGCCGGAGCGCCGGTTACCTCGTAAACCACCGACACCGGACTGCCGGCACGCCCCAGCACTCCGGACGCCGGTGAGGAGCCGGGAACCGCCCGCAGCACGGCGGACACGCCGAGAGCCTCCGCGACGGCGAGCCGGGCCGGGTCGAGGTCGACGGCCAGCACTTCGGCGCCCAGCTGCGCGGCGGCGTAGGCCAGGAACGCTCCGACCCCACCCACGCCCAGGACCACCGCTGTTTCGCCGGGCCGGAGTCTCCCCTGCCGGACGGCATGAAGCGCCACCGACATGGGTTGGACGAGAGCAGCCCCGTCGTCGTCGAGACCGAGCCGTCCCACCTCCAGACAAGCCGCCGAACCGGCGACCACGTACCGGGCAAGACCACCGTGCGCGTCGATGCCGAGCGTGAAGTACGTGTCGCAGAAGTTGCTGGTCCCGGCCATGCACGCTGCGCAGGCGCCGCAGGAAATCCCGGCCACGCAGGCCACCAGGTCGCCCGCCCCGAAACCCTCCACCTCCGGTCCGAGGTCCACGACCCGGCCACCGAACTCGTGACCCAGGATGGTCGGACCCCGATGCCCCGACACCGGATGGGGTTCGTCCACGGGCGTCAGGATGGGACCGCCGTCCCACTCCAGGGCGTCGGTGCCACAGATTCCGGACGAGTGGACCTCCAGGAGCAGTTCTCCCGGGCCGGGGATGGGCACCGGAAGGCTCTCGATCCGGATGTCCCGAGCACCGTGGTAGACAGCGGCCCGCATCTGCGCCCTCCCGCTCCGGCCTAGCATTGGATGATCCGACCTCCCCTTCCTTCAGGATCGGAGACTTCCGTGACCCGTGCTAATCCTGTCTCCCCCTGGTGGAAGTCGGCCGCAGTCGTCATAGCCGCCGGATGTCTCATCGGGATGATCGGATACGGCATACGCTCCATCTTCGGCCTGTTCCTGACGCCGATGACCCTGGCCCAAGACTGGAGCCGCGAGACCTTCGCCCTGGCACTGGCCATCCAGAACCTCCTGTGGGGCGTCGGTCTGCCCTTCGCCGGCGCCCTAGCCGACCGCTACGGCCCACGATACGTGCTGGCCGGTGGTGCCGTCGTCTACTCGGTGGGCGTCTGGGGGATGGCGCAGGCGCAGGACACCCTCTTCCTCCACCTCACGGCCGGGCTGATAGTCGGGGTGGGAGTGGCGCTCACCGCCTTCTCGCTGGCCATGGTGACCATCGCCAGGGCCGTCGGGCCGGACCGGCGGTCGCTGGCCCTCGGCCTGGGCACCGCGGCGGGTTCGTTCGGCCAGGTGCTGTTCTCGCCGGTCGGCCAGGGGTTCATCAGCTCGTTCGGATGGAACCAGGCCCTGCTCCTGTTGGCGGCCATCAGCCTGATCATGGTCCCGCTGGCCTTTCTGGTTCCCAACACCACCACCGCCAAGGGCGAGGCGGCTACCGACCAGACGATCCGTGAGGCGCTGGCGGAGGCCCGCCGGCACAGGGGCTACCTGCTCCTGACCACCGGATTCTTCGCCTGCGGCTTCCACATCGCCTTCATCACCGTTCACTTCCCGGCCTTCGTCCAGGACCTGGGCTTTGCCGCCGTGGTGGGCGCCGTCTCGATCGGCCTGATCGGCATGTTCAACATCCTGGGCTCTTTCGGAAGCGGCATCTACGGCCAGCGATGGTCCAAGAAGAATGGTCTGGCAGCCCTCTATACCCTGAGGTCGGTGGTCACGCTTGGGATGCTGCTGGCGCCCAAGACGGGTCTCACCATCTATCTCTTCGCCGCCGCGCTGGGCGTGCTGTGGCTGGCCACGGTGCCTCTGACCTCGGGAATCGTCGAGCAGGTGTTCGGGGTGCGCTACCTCGCCACCCTGTTCGGCATCGTGTTCCTGTCCCACCAGGTGGGAAGCTTCATCGGGGCTTGGCTGGGTGGGTTCATCTACGACCGTACGGGCGCCTACGACCTTATGTGTGGGTTCGCCATCGCCGTCAACCTGGCGGCGGCGGCCGTCCATGTTCCGATAGACGAGCGTCCCCTCCCGCGGCTGCTGGGACAGCGGCAACCGTCCGGCAGGTCGGAAGCCAATGGATGAACCTCTCGTCGCTCTGCCGATCCGATCGTTCCGGGATCCGTACCGGCGCCTGGCGGGGTCGTATAGCCCGGACGAGCGATCGGCACTGGCCCGGGCGCTGGCTGCGCACACCACCGGAACCGTACTCCGGGCGGGGGTGACACCCCACGTCGTCACCTCGGCGACGGAAGTCCGGGAGTGGGCACTGGCGGACGGGTACCGGGTGGTGGAGGACCCACCGGGCGGAGGCCTCGACGGGGCTGCCGATAGAGCCGTCCGGCTGGCCGCCGGGAGACCCTGGCTGATCCTCCACTCAGATCTTCCGTGCCTGAGTCCGGACGAGGTGGTTCTGGCGTTGGAAGTGGCGCGATCGGGGGAACGGGTGCTGGCCCCGTCCTACGACGGCGGCACTTCGGCGCTGGGAGGGCGAGGACGGCACCCGTTCGGGTACGGAACGGCCAGCTTCCATCGCCACCTCACTGCCGGGCCTCCGCCTCGCGTGATCGCCTCCCTGGGCTTCCTGCTCGACATCGATCGGCCGCAGGACCTGGCAGCCGCTGCCTGCCACCCGCGGGGAGCCTGGCTGGCCGATCGCGTCGCGCCACTAGGATGACCGCGCCCCTGCTGTCCATCACCGGGAGTCGTCCTATTGCCCCATGACAACGGCGCTCCCCGCGCATCGCTGGTAACCGGTGGATCCCGAGGCATCGGAAGGGGCGTCGCCGAGCGCCTGGCGCGGCGGGGCGACACGGTGTTCATCGCCGACATCGCCCGAGCGGAACAGACAGCCTCCGAACTCAGGGACGACGGTCTCGACGTCCGCCCCCTGCCGTTGGACGTATGTGATGTCGCCGCCATCGGGGAAGCGGTCGCCCGTGTCGATGAGCAGGCGCCGCTGGAGACGATGGTCAACAACGCCGGTACCGGATGGATCAAGCCGCTGGTGGAGGTCACCCCCGAGGACTTCGACGGCCTGATGGCCCTCAACCTCCGAGCGGTCTTCTTCGGCATCCAGGCAGCGGCCCGGGTGATGATCCCCCGCCGCACCGGGTCGATAGTCAACCTGGCCTCGACCTCGGCATTCTCGGCCTCCACCATGCCAATGGTCCCGTACGACACCTCAAAGGGGGCGGTGCGTACCCTCACCATCGCTGCCGCCCGGGAACTCGCCGAGCACAACGTCCGGGTCAACGCGGTCGCGCCGGGCACGGTTGACACCGACCTAGTCCGCGCGGTGCTGGGCGAGGAGGCGTCCCAAGCCCAGACCTCCACCCACATCCCGCTTGGCCGTCTCGGCCAGCCCGCAGACGTGGCGGCGGCGGTGGACTACCTGACCTCCCCCGACGCCTCCTACGTGACCGGCCACGTCCTGGTGGTCGACGGAGGTTGGCTGACATGAGGATCGGGGTCACCCTGCCCGGTTACGGCGCCGACCAGCCGGTATCGATCACGGACGCAGCCCGGATGGCCGAGCGCATGGGCTTCGACTCGATCTGGAACACCGACCATGTAGTCATGGTCGCCGGCGCTGCCTCGCCCTACCCGTTCGACGCTGACGGGGTGATGCGTTGGGATCTCGACCACCCGATGTTCGACGCGCTGATCGCGCTAGCCTCCGCGGCCTCGGTCACCACCCACGTGGAGGTGGGCACCTGCGTGCTGATCGCACCGATGCGAAACCCCATCATCCTGGCCAAGCAGGTTTCCACCCTTGACGTGATATCCGGAGGACGGTTCGTGCTAGGGGTCGGCGTTGGATGGTTGGCGGAGGAATTCGCCGCTCTGGACGCGCCGTTCAAAGACCGGGGAACCCGCATGGACGACTGGATCGACATCCTGAGGGACTGCTGGACCGGCACCCCCGCCGCCCGCAGCTACGCGCACTACGAGGTCCCCGAGGGGATCCGCTGCTACCCCACCCCGCTCCGGGAACCGCCCATCCTGGTGGGCGGGGACTCGCCGCCGGTGCTACGCCGTACCGCTCGCCGAGGCGACGGCTGGCTGGGCTTCTCCTACACGGACGAGCTCGACCCGGCCCGGATCAGGGACAGCATCGAAACCATCCGGACCGAAGCCGCGGCGGCGGGACGGGAAGCCCCCATCCGACTGGCCGTCCAGACACCCGGGCCGGTGGCGCCCCTGGCCGAGCGACTCGCCGATCTGGCGAGGCAAGGGGTCACCGAGGTCGTGACCTCGGCGGACTGGACGGCGCCCGACCGGGTGCAGGACGGTCTGAAGCTGCTCCGGCGATCCGCCTAGACATTGGCCCGCCGGCCCGCCACCAGATTCGCAACCCCCGAGGAGGAATGCCCGTGTCCGAACAAGCCGTGACCAGCCAAGACGCTCCTGAGCCGCGCGGTCCCTACCCGCATATCCGTGTCCATGGCGACTCCGCGTGGATAACCGGCCAGATCGGGCGAGATCCCGTCACCGGAGATTTCGTGGAGGGCGGCTTCGAGGCCGAGCTCCACCAGGCGATCACCAATCTTGAGAACATCCTGGCCGAGGTGGGAGCGACGCTGGCCGACGTGGTCCACACCAACGTCCAGTTCGTCAACGAAGATGACCTGGACGCCATGAACCGCATCTACGGGGAGCGCTTCCCGGTTCCCTATCCGGCTCGCATCAGCTACGGCGTGGCCTTCCTCTGGAAGGGCGCCCAGGTCCAGATCGACGCCGAGGTCCGTCTGGCGTCCGGAGCCTGACGAGGAACCCAACACCGGAACCGATCCTGACCGGACAGGGGACCCGGCTCGCCGACAAGGTCCGGGAGATCTCCGAGCGGGTGGCTCGCATCGAGGGAATCCTGGTCAACCAGGACAGCTAGTCCGGCGCCACTCTCCCTGGAGTAACGGGATGGGCTCAGCCGTAGCCGGGTAGCTGGACGGTCGGGGTTCGGGCTACCACTCCGGTCACCCCCGGGACCCTCTGCTTGAACAGGGCTTCGATCCCGGCGGTCATCGTGACCACCGACAGCGGGCATGTCCCGCAGGCGCCTACGAGCTCGACCGCCACCACCCCCTCGCTGTCCACATCCATCAGGATGAGGTCGCCCCCGTCGGCGTGCAGGGCGGGGCGCAGGAAGTCGACCGCCTCCCGTAGGGCATCCATGTCGACCGGGGATCCCTGCTCGGGAGTCGCAGGCTCTACGATCACCGATCCTGTGCCCACCTAGAAGACCTCGATCCAGGTGCCGGCGCCGGCCTCCAATGCCAGGTCGTAGACCAGCGAGGCCACCGCCGCGTCGAGGGCGGGCATCCCCATGTGCGTCATGATGGTGCGTTCCCGGTCATCCTCCCGGCCCGGCTTGTGGCCCGGCATGATCTCGGTGGCGATGTCTCCGAAGATGTCGGCTCTGGAGAGAGCACCGGGCCGGAGACCCCCGATCCGGCCCACCTCCTCGCCCTCCACCCAGGCCAGGTCGCGCCCGTACCAGCCGACCGCCCACTTGTCGAAGGAGGTGGCACAGGCGGGATCGACATCACGGAACCCGGTCGCCGCGCAGACATGCGCGCCGGCGGGAACCCACTCCTCCATGAGGACCGGACGTGGCGCGGTGGTCACGACGCAGATGATGTCAGCGTCGGCGACGGCCGTCTCGACATCCGGAGCCACCACGACGGGCACCCCGATCCTGGCTGAGATCTCGTCAGCGAAACGGTTGGCCTGCTGCTCGTAGATGTCGAAGGCCACCACCTGCTCCAGCGGGAACCGCTCGTTGAGCGTGAGAGCATGCGTGCGGCCCTCGTGCCCGCAGCCGATGATCGCCAACCGGCTCGAGTCCGGCCTGGCCAGGTACATGGCCCCCACCGTGGAGTGGCCACCGGTGCGGGCGTTGGTCACCGAGGTTCCGTCCACCAGGGCTAGCGGCATGCCTGTGTCGGTGTCGGTCACCAGGTCCAGCGCCGAGATGGCCGGCAGGCCGCGCTTTGGGTTCATCCGGAAGCTCGACAGCCACTTCACCGCCGCCCGGTCCAGCGGCCGGATCATCGCCGGGAACGCCTGGACGACGCCATGGCCGAAGGGGGGCTCGGGCCCGAGCCGGTCGTGGATGTAGAGGTTGACCGGGTTGGTCTGCTCGATCTGGCCCTCTCCCACCCACCGGAAGGTCTCCAGGCATCGCTCGAGGCATCGGGCCGGGGACAGCAGGCTGTCGACCTCGCTCCTCGACACCACCAGGATCTCTCCTGGACCGCGTCGGTCGGAGGTCATAGGTCGGCGTCCAGATCCTGCAACGCGGCGGCGGCAACCTTGATCTCGACCATGGCTGCATCGGGAAGCGGCCCGTAGGGCTTCCGGGGGACACCGGTGCGGGCGCCTCCCAGCCCGGCGATGGCATTGAGGTAGCCGTGCTCGTAGCTGAGCATGGAGGGCATGTCGGGCCGCCGGATGGCCGCCGAGAAGTGCTGGAGAGCGGTGAAGGCGCTCCTGACCCACGGATCGTCATGATTGCCGCGGCGGCACTCGTCCACGAAGCGGGTGCCGGCCCGCAGTCCCGCCCAGCTGAAGATGCCGGTGGCTCCGGCCGCACCCAAGGTCGAGGCGTGGAAGAAGGCCGGGTCGTTGCCGGCGAACACGTTGATGCGGTCGGCGATGGTGATCAGGATCTCGTCGAAGTGGGGCAGGAAGGTGTTGGACTCCTTGATGGCCTTGATGTTCGGGATGTCGAGGAGCGTCTCCCACATCTGCGCGGTCAGGTTCATGCCGGTAAGCGGGGAGTAGTTGTACAGCATGAGCGCCATCTCGCCATCCAGCGATTCGGCCACCTCGGTGAAGAAGCGGAGCGCCCACTCCGCGGTAACCGGGAGGGCGTAGGGCGCCGCCAGCATGGAGCCGTCCGCGCCGGCCCTCTCGGCCACCCGTGCCCGGCGGATCGCCTCCCGCTGGTAGGAGGCGGTGCTGCCCACCACCACCGCGATACCACGGGCGTGGCCCGTCGCCACGGCCATCTCGCAGACGGCGTCGAACTCCTTCTCCGTGACGCTGGTCATCTGCCCCATGGAGCCGAAGACGATGCACCCCGGCGCGCCGGAGGCAGCCACCAACTCGATGCTCCCGCGAACTCCGTTGAAGTCGATCTCCTGATCCTCGTGGAGGCTCAGAGGTATCAGCGGGAACAGACCCTCCAAGGGCTTGCGGATGAACTCAGGCACGAATGTCGCTCCTTATAACCAAATGCCGGTACAGATCCTGGAGTGTCCGGCAACGGTCGGCCAAGTCGTCGAACTCCACGGCCTCGTATCGGTAGCCCAGATCCTCCATGGCTCCAAGTGCCTCGTGAGTGTAAACCACAGTCCCGTCATCCTCGACGCGCTCGATGGCATCGAACCGGGCCGCCTCGTTGTTGATCGCCACCGCCTCATCGCGGGTGAGCGGAGCCGGAAGGTCGAGATCCACCCTTCCGGCGGAGACAACGGCCGGGTATCCACCGGGCAGGCCCATCGGACCGGAGACATGGGTCCGGACCGGTTCCGAACCGACCAGTGCCAGGGCGTTCTTCACCGCCGACGCGCCGAAGAGCGAGAACCAGCCGGTCCGCCCCCAGTCAATACGCGACGGCCAGGACGACAGGATGGAGGCCAGGTCGTACTCGGGGGTCACATCCCTCCCCTCGACCTCGATCCGGAGGTGATGGGGCACCCGCGCCGCACCGTAGGCCATGAGTGCGTGCGACCCCACCAGCGACACCTGGATCGCGGCGGCCGGCAGGCCGGTGGCCTCCATGGCGTATCGGAGCACGGTGGCGGCGCTGACCTCCACGTTGCCGGCGCCGGCGATGGGGCCGTGCCCGAAGTGACTCCAGAGCGCCTGGTTGACCACATCGGGGAAGCAGGTGTTCACGATGGCGGTCTCGATCCCGGCCCGATCCACCGCCCGGACCAACCGGCTGGCGGGCAGCAGGTGCCAGGGGAGCCACAGGCTGAAGGTAGCCGCCCGGATGGTCGCCCTGAGTCCTTCGTCGATGTCGGCGTTCATGAACACCCGGGGCGACTGGACCGTGGCCGAGTGGATGATGACGTCCGGCCTGACCTCCCCCAGGAGCCGCGCCATGTCCTCCTCGTCGGCCAGATCCGCCTGGTAGTGGTCGAAGCGCTTGTGGTGGCCCTGGAAGGCCGACCCCAGCATGGCCAGATCGACTCTCGAGGCGGCGCCCCAAGGGCTCCGCTTGGTGGTGACGATCCGGTCGATCCCGGGGCTGCGGGCCAGGAACTCGAGGGCCCAGCCGCCCAGGTCCCCGACCCCGACCAGCAGAACCGTGCTCATGGTCAGAGACGCCGCCCGATGGTATGCATCGTGTCCCGGTGGAAGTTCTTCATGCCCATCACCTTGAGCGTGAACTCGGCGATCCTCCATCCCTCTCCGGTCCGCCTGAACCGGCAGTGGTATTGCCCCCACATCTCACCGTCGCCCGGCCTGTCGTGGTAGATATGCCAGGCGTAGATGTAAAAGGTGCCGGTCGCCTCGTCATCACCGTCGGCCCAGACCCGCGGGTTGGTGATGTGATGGGCCGAGGAGGAGAAGAGGTTGCTCAACCCCGGCTGGATGGCCGCCACTATGGCATCGCACCCGACGATGTTCTCGAACTCCGGCCCGTAGTCGATCACCGAATCGGTGGTGAACAGATCGGCCAGCTTCTCCGGCTCGTTCTGGTCGAAATGGAACGCATAGGCATACACGAGATCGACGATGGCGGCCCGATCGGCCGGGTCGATGGGCTGGGTCATGCTGGTATCCTCTCGCTCGGTCCGGCTGGACTGCATCCCCGCACGTATGCGGGGTTGCTTCGCGACAAGGTTAGGAGAGATCGGTGGCCGACAAGCCAGCACTCCGGGACGACCTCTGGTCGAGGACATATCAGGTGGGCGTAGTGGTGCGCGACATCGAGAAGGCCGCCGCCTTCTACGAGCGGATCGGTATAGGGCCTTTCGTGGAAGGTCCGTCCGCCCACGCCCTGGAGCGCAAGATCTACGGGAAGGACTGTCCCGACGTGGAGGTCAAGGGCCTGATCACCCAGATGGGCAACGTGGAGTTCGAACTGCTGCAACCCGTGTCGGGCGATGGCATCCAGATGGAGTTCCTGAAGACCCACGGCGAGGGAGTGGTCCACTTGTGCGCCCATACCGATGACCTGGACCGCGATGTGGAAGCCCTGACCGCCCTGGGCTACGAGGTGATCTCCTCGGCCATCCTGGAGGACGGCGGCAAGTTCGCCTACTTCGACACCCGTGAGGTGGGAGGCCTGATCCTTGAGCTGTTCCAGACCGGCGCCGACTGGCAGTAGAGCATCCACCGGGGCAGCCCTCGGCCGGGCGGTCCGGTCCCGGCGGTAGGCTGTGGTCAACGGAACCCCGGAATAACCGTCTGAAGTGGAGGTAAACGCGGATATGAGCGAGTACGCACGGGTCGACATCGCCCAGCCCGAACTTAAGGAACTGGCCGACGCCATCGATGACGCACCGGGCGACCGGCTCGCCAAGACCAAGCTCAAGTCCGACCTCGAAGGCGAGTTGCGCTACATGGAGCGCTACCGCGAGGTCTCCGCCGACGACCCCATCCAGAAGGGCTGGGACGCTAACGAGGCCGAGTTCCACGCCAAGACCAAGATCTTCTCGGTACTCGCCGACGCCATGGAGCTCGAGTTGGGCCATGCGGCGGGCGGGGGGGCCGGGGCCCGGGCCCGCAAGCGGCAGGGTGACCAGATGGGCGCCGACATGGCCGCCAAGACCCGCGAGAAGGGCGAGCGGCTCAACCTCAACAACTTCTTCAAGGAGTTCTGGGGCTACTTCCAATGGTCGCCGAAGCTGGACACCGAGCGCTACTACGACGATGAGGGCAACATGGTCAAGTACGTGTTGCGGCTCAACTGCCCCATCGGCGACTACCTGCGTGACAATGCCCCTGACGTGGAGTTCTCCTCCAACTTCTGCGACCTCGACGAGCACATAGCGCTCGCCTACAACCCCAACATCCGGTACTCGAGGAAGCGCTGGGTGCCGGGCGGTTATCAGTTCAGCGAGCTGATCTGGGAGCTCGACACGGCCGGCGTCATCGACTGAACGTCTCGACTGCCTCGTTGAGGGATCGACAGATGCGAGCTCTCGGGATGTACGAGGGGGGTAGGTTCGAGCTCGAGGATATCCCGGTGCCGGAGACACCTCCCGGTTGGGGATTGATCCGCACCATCGCCTCTGCTGCCGGCTTGTTCCAGGCTCAGATGGCCGCCGGCATGCTCGACACTCTCGGATTCCCCCGCATACTCGGCCACGAAATAGTGGGAGAGGTGGTGGAGGTTTCGTCGGACGCCGCTCCACAGCCGGGATCGGTCGTGATAGTCGACGCGGTGGTCGGCTGCGGGGTGTGCGAGTGGTGCATCCGCGGCGACGACATGATCTGCCCGTGGATGCGGCACCTGGGGATCAACATCGACGGTGGCTTCGCGGACTACGTAGCGGTTCCGGAATCCCACATGTTCCCCATCAAGCCGGGGACTCCCGTAGAGGAGGCCGTGATGCTGGGATCGGCCGTACCGGCTTCGGTCCATGCCTCGCGGCGGGCCGGCGTCCGGGGAGGCCACCGGGTGGTGGTAACCGGAGTGGGCAGCATCGGCCTCACCATCTGCCAGGTAGCCCGGGCGATGGGTGCTACCTCGGTGGTGGCGGTCGACATTGCCGACGATCGCCTGGAGGCGGCGGCGCCGTGGACCGACGGGGCGGTGAACGTGTCCGGCGTCGAGCCCAGGGAGGCGGCGCGAATGGTCAGGGACACCCTCGGCCCCCCGGCCGGAGCCGACATCGTGTTCGAGGCGGCCGGCCACATCAACAGCGTGGCCCTCGGGGTGCATGCAGTTCGCCGGGGCGGGATCGTCCTGCTGATGGGCATCTGCGAGGGCAGGACATCGATCACGTTCGACAGCTTCCTCCGTGACTTCCTGTCGAGGGAGGTGTCGCTGATAACCACCTTCGGCTTCACCCGCCAGGACTTCGTGACCGGCAACCGCCTGCACGCCGCCGGCAGCCTCGACCTCACCGCGCTGACGGGAGAGACCATCACCCTGGAGCGGGTACCGGCAGCTCTGGCGGAGATCGCCGCCTCAGGGACCCTGGGCAAACGCCTGGTAGTGGATGTGGCGATCAGCTAGCTTCTAGTCTCTAGTTGCTAATCAGCATTAGCCACTATGACGTATTAGCTATGACCTACGAGGCCAGCCATCCCCCGTCAACCGGCACGAACGCGCCGGTCATGAAGCTGGCACCGTCCGAAGTCAGGAAGGCCACCACCTCGGCGATCTCGCGGGGATGGGCGGGCCGCCCCAGCGGGGTGCGTCCCATCAGCTTGGCCCGCCTCCGGGGATCGGCCAGGCTCACCGCACTCATGGGCGTGTCGGTTACACCCGGGCCGACAGTGTTGACACGGATGCCGTGCCGGGCGAAGTCCACCGCCAGCGCCTGGCCGAGCAACAACACCCCGCCCTTGGATGATGCATAGGCGGCAGTCCCGGGGAGCACCACCTTGGAGTTGATGGAGCCGATCAGGACGATGGCACCTCCGTTCCCCTGCTCGACCATGGCCCGCGCGGCCCGCTGGGCGGTCAGGAAGCTGCCGGTGAGGTTGACATCGACGATGCGGCGGAAGGCTGCGAGATCGAAATCGATGGAATCCCCGCCCATCTCGATGCCTGCGCACGTGACCGCGGTGTCGAGACCTCCGAACCGGTTCACGGCTGCCTCCACCATCGAGTCGCACGCGGCCGGGTCGGTCACGTCGGCAGCAACCGCCAACGCGTTTCCGATCCGGTCAGCCACCTCGGCGGCGCGTCCGCCGTCAACGTCTACGCAGACCACCTGATCTCCACGCCTCGCCAGCACTTCCGCCACGCATGTACCGATACCCGAGCCGGCGCCCGTCACCAGAGCCACCGCCATAGCCGATTCCTCCCTCCGATGCCTGGCGCCGCATCCTACAAAGCGGTGCCGCACACCTGGCCGATTCAGGCCCGGTGGAGGTGGGCCGATGTTCTATAGTGTCGGAATCGGAGTCGCCGACCGAGGGAGGAACCGGTGGAGCAGCCCATCCTCTACAGCCTCAACACCGAAGCACGAACCCCGACCTGACAGGAGTGCTGCCGGGTGCGTGACTACCTGGAGGCAAACTCCGTCGAGTTCGACGACCGCAACATCCGCCAGAGCGATAAGGCTCGCCAGGAACTACTGGCCCTGACCGGAGACCTGGTCGTGCCTTACCTGATCTACGAGGACCAGAGGGTCACGGGTTTCGACCCCGACGGACTGGACGCCGTGACCGAGGCGTATCGCGCCGCCGCCGTCGGCGTGTCCTGAGTAACTCCGAGATCCAAGGCAGATGTCACATCCCCCCGGTAACTCGCTGCAAGCCGACCAGAGGGCCCGTGTCTCCGAACCCGGTGAGAGCCCGGAGCAGGGGATCCTCCATCTCATCGAGCGGGTTCGGCAAGAACTGGACTACAACGACGCCAAGGGCCGGAGCGCCTACCGGCTCGGTATGCACGACGGTCTCCGGTTCGCTGAGGACGCTCTCGTGGACCTGCTGAACCGCCACGGATACCAGGCCCAGGTTCGCGAGACCCCGATGGACATGTAGCGGAAGGATGAACCAGACCGAGGACGCCCGGCCCGTCGTCCGGCTACGCAAAATCCACAAGTCGTTCGATACCAACCATGTCCTGAGGGGCATCGACCTGACGGTGGGACAGGGCCAGCACGTGGTCATTTTCGGGCCCTCCGGATCCGGCAAGTCAACGCTGCTCAGAACCACCAACCTCCTGGAGACCCCGGACTCCGGTTCGGTCTGGTTCGACGGCAAGGAATACGGTCCCGGCATCGAAGGAGAGGACCTACCCCGTGGCAAGGCGCGGCTCCTGCGCCAGGAGATCGGCATGGTGTTCCAGCAGTTCAACCTGTTCCCCCACATCACCGCGCTCGACAATGTCGCTCTGGCCCTGCGGCGAGTGCGGAGGGTGAAGCGCGACCAGGCCGAGCACAGGGCCGCAACCTACCTCGACCGGGTGGGCCTGCTCGACAAGCTGGGGGCCTTCCCGTCCCAGTTGTCGGGCGGCCAGCAGCAGCGGGTGGCGATCGCCCGCTCCCTGGTCATGGAACCCAAGGTAATGCTGTTCGACGAACCCACCTCGGCGCTCGATCCCGAGTTGGTGGGCGAGGTGCTGGCCGTCATGCGTGACTTGGCCGAGTCGGGTATGACGATGGTGGTGGTCACCCACGAGATGGGGTTCGCCAGGGAAGCCGGCGACCTGAACATATTCATGGACGAGGGCGTGGTGGTAGAGACCGGGGGTCGCGAGTTGTACGACCACGCCCGGGAGCCCCGGACCCGGGCATTCCTGCAGGCAATCCTATGAAATCCCTGCTAGTGATCCCGGTACTTGCCCAGGCCCGGTTCCGGCCTGAGTTCATCTGGGAGAACCGGGACGTCTTCCTCGGCGGAGTGAGGCTCACCGTATTCATCGCGATCGTGGCCTTCGCGCTGGCGACGGTGTTCGGCCTGGGGGTTGCGCTCCTGCGCATGTCGAAGAATCGGCTTCTCGCCCCCATCATGGCCGCCTACATCAACATCTTCCGGGCTATCCCTCTGCTGGTGTTCGTCGTCTTCGTGTACTACGGGATAGCGATCCAGTTTGATGTCAGGATCTCCGCCATCCAGGCCGGGATCCTCGTTCTAACCCTTCAATACTCCGCCTGGCTCGGCGAGATCTTCCGCGGTGGCATCCAGGCGGTCGACGACGGGCAGACCCAGGCCGCCCTGTCGGTGGGTATGAGCCGTCCCCAGACGTTCTTCCGGGTGGTGCTTCCGCAGGCCATCCGCATCGTCATCCCGCCCACGGGCAACATGTTCATCGGCATGATCAAGGACTCGTCTCTGGTCTTCATAATCGGTGTACCCGAGCTTTTCCGGGTGAGCAGCGTGATGGCCAACAGGACATTCCGCTACTTCGAGGTGTACCTCGGCGCGGTCCTCTTCTACCTCATCCTCACCACCGCGGCGTATTTCGGAGTCAAATACATCGAGAAACGGTTTGCCCTGGTCGACGTCCTCACAACCAGAGTGAGGTCACCCCTCGCCCGACGCAGGGGGATACGTCTGAGGATGATCCAGGAGGCCGTCGCGTCCGAACGTGAGGCCAAATCGTCCGAGACAGGTACGGCAATGTAGGATGGATGGGCTTGTTCGACGCACAACTCGGACATCACCACTCGCAGATGGATGGATGATCGTGGCTTGTCCCTCGGTTAACCGATCACTCGCACGGAAGCACATAGAATCCCAGGAAGGAGACACAGTATGAAGAGCCGCATCAAGTGGCTAGTCCCGGTACTCGCACTAGTAATGCTCGCGGGTGCCTGCGCGAGCGAGGACGAGGGCGGCGATGGCGGACCGACCGCTGCGGCGCAGGCCGCGGTGGAAGGCAACCTCCTCGACCAGATCAAGGACCGTGGGACCCTCCACGTCGGTATGGTCCTCCAGTTCCCGCCGCAGATGTACATCGATGACGCAGGGAACCCCGCCGGGTACGACGTGGACCTGATGAACATGCTCGCCGAGGATCTCGGAGTGACGCTCGAGATTTCCAATCTCGAGTTCGACGCGATGATCCCGGGCCTGATCGCCAACCAGTTCGACATGGTGTCGGTCGGTCTCGTCGGTCGTCCGGCTCGTCTCGAGCAGCTCTGGTTCACATGCCCGTACGTTCCTTACCGCCAGGTCGTCGTGGTGAACAACGACTCGGGAATCAACGACATCAGCGAGTTGAACAACAGTGGCGTGACCATGACCGCCCTGATCGGTTCCACCGCGGCCAGCCTCACCGAGACCCGGTTCCCGAATGCGGAACTCGTGGAGCTCGATCAGGCGCCCGCGTTGCTCGAAGTCGCCTCGGGTAGGGCTGACGCCATCGTCATCGAGGAGTACCTCGCCCTCCCGTTCGTAGCGGAGAACCCGAGCACCAGCGTGCTGAACCCCAACGCTCCGTTCGTCGCGGAGGAGTACGGGGCATGGGCCCTCCCCCGCGGTGAGGTCGTGTGGCTCGAGTACCTGAACGGCTGGCTGGCCTACTACATCTCGAGGGGCACGCTCGACGAGGTGTACGAGCGGCACATCGGTCCGACCGAGGGTCTCCCCGCCTGTAACTAGACAGACAAGTGGTCCGGTAGGCAACTCGTCGCGCCGGACCCACCAATTACGGATGCCGACGTCTCCAAGTGGAGGCGTCGGCATCTTTTTTGCGCTCACCCAACGCCGTGGGATGACAATGGGACGGGGAAAGCTGCGCTGCCACAGCCGGACCTATCCGGCCACACCGTGCTCGGCCGGTTATGGCGAGCACGGGCGCTCGGGACAGGGAGCTCAGGTCAAGACAGGCGCGCGATTCGTATCAGTGCTCTCATTGCCCGTATGGCACGTTTCGTTTCGGGCACCGAAGGATGCCTGTCCTCGTACTGGGCCATGTTCTTCATAGCCAGTAGAGCACTCAAGTGAGCTCCGGCGTCCTGGCCTCCACCAGGCGTATCCGTCAAGAGCACCAGAGCTCCTGAGTGGTGACCGGCAGCCGAGCGCTGTCCGAGGTACCTGCAACAGATCGAATCGACCGCAGCGATCCCGGCCAGCACGGCATTACTCACCGCCACCGAACGGAGCGGCCCATCCGCCGACAGAGGGTCGAGATCAGCAACCAGCGCAAAGGCTTCGGCCTGCTTCAGGCGAGTGTCCGCGAATGCCCGGCCACATGGGACACGCCTGGTGCCGCCGCGCCTCACGCGGCGGGTATGAGGGTGACGGCCTCACGGGCAAGCGACTCGGCAAACCCTGGGGCTCGTTCGGGCAGTGCCGCGTAATCCTCGTCGGTGTATACCAACGGGGTGCAAGGGTTACCGGTGAGTCGCGTCACGCCTACGGCGACTTCGGCCGCCGCCGCCCACAACACGGGCTCTTCGGTACCGGCGGGCCAGATGAGCAACAGATCGATGTCGCTGCCCGGGCCGGCCTCGCCGCGGGCAACCGATCCGAACAGCAGGGCCATCGACACACCCTTCGCGTGGGTCTCTACAATCTCGGCGATCCGAGCCGGTATGTCGTCACCAACGGCTACCACCTCGTTCACAGCCGATGCCAGGGCATGATCGCGGTTCAGCAGGTTGAGAATCGATCGACCCGCTGCCGTCTGGGTGACCAACCCCTCGGCGGCCAACCGATCCAGCGTCTTCTGGACCCCGGCCTGGCTGGCGGACCTCGGGAGTAGTCGTTGTACCGCTCGTCCGGAAAGTGGACGGGTCGTCCGGCAGAGCACCTCGAGCACAGCCCCTGTGAGACCCGGCGACAGCGCATTGATAGGATGTGACAAGTCCATGATAGCTCACTATATCATGCATATGAACAGAATAGTAGGCATCTTGGAGGCGACCTATGCCTGATCTTCCCGAACACCTCGAACCCCTGAGCGATCTGATCGAGTACTTCGACCACGTAGCCATCGGGGTCCGTGACGTGGCGGCGGCGGCCGAGATGCTGCAGTCGCTCGGTGGCACCTTCCTCACCGGGGCGGACAACCAGCGGCAGGGATTCCGGTGGATCCAGTACCGGCTGCCGGGCGCCACCAGGATCGAAGTACTGGCCCCCGTGACCGATGACTGCTTCCTATGGCGCTTCCTGCGTTCGCGAGGGGAGGGGATGCACCATCTCACGTTCAAGGTGTCTTCTGTGACCGAGGCCGCCAGGAGAGCCGAGGAAGCCGGGCTGCGCGTAGTCGGCCTGCATCTGCAGCCAGGCGGCTGGAGCGAGTGCTTCATCCATCCAGCCAGCGCCCACGGCACGCTCATCCAGCTGGCCGACTGGCCCGAGGGCCATTACCCGGAGGCTTCCTTGGAGCAAGTGTTGGCCGGAGAGGTCTTCGACTACGACTGACCATCCGGTGTCGGGGGCGGCGGACTATGTGCGCCGGATGACTCCGCACGCGACGCGGTCGCCCGCGCCGGGCTCGGGGCCGTAGCTGTCCGGTTTGGCGTGGATGATGATCGCGGAGCCGTCCTCGTCGAAGATCGACGTCTCGGCACCGGCCGCCAGCGTGATCTTGTCCGTGAAGATGTCGGCCCGGGCAACTCCATCCGCACCCGCATAGAGGTTCGGCAGGTCTCCGGCATGGGACCCGTCCTCGTGGTGGAAGCCATGACCCTCCCCGCCAGGGGCGAAGTGCCCGCCTGCCGCTGAGAAGTCGGGCGTGCAGGCCCCCGCCTCATGGATGTGGAATCCGTGCGCTCCGGGGGAGAGCCCCGTCACGTCAGCCGAGATCAGGACACCGTTGGGTCCTTCCGCGAGGACGACAGTGCCTAGTGCAGCGCCGTCGGTGCCCGACATCGAAGCAGCTGCCTGCTGTCCCGCCGCGGAGGGCGTCTCTCCCTGGCATGCCGCCATCCCCACGAGAGCGAGCAGTCCCAGCACGGCAACGATGAGCTGGCGCATCTTCATCGAGTTCCCCTTTCCCGATTCCTGCCGGTTTGTTGCTGCCCGGCCTTGGGGCTATCCCCTCCGAAGGAGGATATATCGGGGCTAACGCCTACCGGGGTAGGCGGAGGGATCCGACTCGAAGGCGCGGCGGCAGCCGGCGGCGCAGAAGTAGACGTCTTCTCCGGCATGGTGGCTGACGAATCCGGCGCTCGCCACGTCCACCAGCATCCCGCACACCGGATCGACCGCCTGAGGCGGTATCACCACCTCCACCACCTGGGCGCCGGCCCCTGCCGCTTTGAAGGCGACCAACTCGGCCATGATCGACACGGCCATCTCCTCGTGGGTGGTCGACCCCAGGTCGACACCGGCCGGAGCGTGCACTCTTGCCAGGGCACCCGCTCCCACTCCCCGCTCCCGGAGCCAGGCGAGCACCGACGAGGCCCTCTTCTCGGAGGCCACCAGGCCCACGTAGGCGGCAGGCGTGGCGAGAGCTGCTTCCAGGGCCGGCTCGTCGAAGTGTCCCTGGGTGGCGACCACGACGTAGGATCGCTCGCCTGCCCGGCCGATGTCCCCGACGTCGGTGACGGCCTCGGCCCGCCACCCGACCACCTCGGCTATCCGCCGTAGGGTCCCCGTCATCGGGGAGGAGCCCACGACGATCAGGCGAGGAGAGGGGAGGACCGGTTCCACGAACACCTCCATCGCTCCTTCGCTGTCACAGGCCATAGCCACGTCCGTCACCCCGGGCCGCCGGTCCGCCTCCCCCAGCATCAGCACCCGCGCCTCGCCGTCCTGAAGCGCCTCCAAGGCATGGCGAACCACGGTAGGTGCTGCGCAGGCGCCTCCCAGCCAGCCTTCCACCCGGCCGTCCGGGTGGATTATCGCCTTGGAACCGCCCTTGCCGGACGACGGCCCGCGCGACCACGTGACGGTGGCCAGCGCGAACGCCCGACCCTCCTCGTAGAGCCGGGCCGCCTGCCGGAGGATGCTCATCGCATCCTGAGGTTCAGGGACTGACCTCCACTCCGTTGAGGGCGCCCCACACCCGGTGCGGCAGCACCGGCATGTCGATGTTGGACACCCCCCTCGACCAGAGGGCGTCGATGACCGCGTTGGTGAAAGCGGCGGGCGATCCGACCGTGGCCGACTCGCCCACACCCTTCGCCCCGATCGGGTGGTGCGGGGAGGGAGTCACGGTCTCGCCCAGCTGGTAGCGGGGGGTCTCCCACGCGGTTGGCACGAGGTAGTCCATGAAGTTCGACCCGATGCAGTTGCCGTCATCGTCGAAGGTGATCCACTGCATGTTCGCCTTGGCAAAGCCCTCGGTGAGACCGCCCGCTATCTGCCCATCCACGATCATCGGGTTGATACGCACGCCGCAGTCGTCGACCGCCACCATCTCCAGCACCTTCCAGGTGCCGTCGCCGGTGTCAACCTCCACCACCACGATGTAGGTCCCGAACGGATAGGTCATGTTGGGCGGGTCGTAGTAGGTGACGCCCTCGAGACCCGCCTCCATACCCACCGGATGGTTGGTATAGGCGGCGAAAGCCACTTCCTGGATCGTGACGCTCTGGTCGGTTCCCTTGACAGTGAACTTCCCGGGCTCCCAGTCCAGGTCCTCCTCGGCGGCCTCCAGAAGGTGGGCGGCCAGCTTCTGCGCCTTGGCCCGGATCTTCCTGGACACCACCGCCGTGGCCGCCCCACCAACCGGGGTGGAACGGGAGGCATAGGTGCCGAGGCCGTAGGGAGTGTTGTCGGTGTCCCCGTACATCACCTTGATGTCCGAGTAGGGGATGCCGAGCTCCTCCGCCACGATCTGGGCGAAGGTGGTCTCGTGACCCTGTCCCTGCGTCTGGACACCCAGCTTCAGGATGGCCTTACCGGTCGGATGGATCCGCAACTCGGCGGAGTCGAACATCTTCAGACCCAGGATGTCGTACTGGCGTGAGGGACCGGCCCCCACCACCTCCGTGAAGGAGGCCACGCCGATGCCGATCAGCTTGGTGGCGTCCGGGTCGGCGTTCTGCTCGGCCTGGCGAGCTCGCCATCCGTCGTAGCCGATCATCTCCTTGGCCTTGTCCATCGCCCCGTGGTAGTTGCCGGAGTCGTATACGAACCCGGTCGGGGACAGGTAGGGGAACTGGTCCTCCCTGATGAAGTTCTGCGCCCGGAAGTCGGCCGGATCCACCCCCACCTCGTGGGCGGCGTTGTCCACCAACCGCTCGATCAGGTAGGAGGCCTCGGTCACCCGGAACGAGCACCGGTAGGCCACCCCGCCCGGCGCCTTATTGGTGTAGGCGCCCTGGGCGGTCACATGCGCCGCCGGGAAGTCGTAGCTCCCGGTGCAGATGTGGAACAGGCCGGCCCGGAACTGGGTGGGCTGGGCATCCGAGAAGAAGGCGCCCTGATCGGACAGGATGCCGGCGCGCATGGCGGTGATCCGGTTGTCCCCGTCCAAGGCCAGTTCGGCATGCATGTGGAAGTCGCGTGCGAACCCCGTCGAGATCAGGTTCTCGGTGCGACTCTCGATCCACTTGACCGGCTTGCCGATCAGAAGCGATGCGGCCGTAGCCACCACGTAGCCGGGATACACCGGCACCTTGTTCCCGAAACCGCCCCCGATGTCCTGGGTGACGATCCGGATCTTCTCCTCCGGAAGCCCGGCCACCAGGGCGAAGACCGTCCTGATGGCGTGGGGCGCCTGGCTGGTCATGTAGATGGTGGCCTGGCCGGTGATGGAGTTGACATCCGCCACCACCCCGCACGTCTCCAGCGGCGCCGGATGCGATCGCGGGTAGTGGGTGTCCAGGCTGACCACCTTGGCCGCGGCCGCGAACGCGGCATCGGTCGAGTCCTGATCGCCAGCCTCCCACGTGTAGGCGACGTTGTCGGTCTGGCCCTCCTTCTCGTCGCGGATGAGGGTGCTGGTGGCGAGGGACTGCTGGGGCGTGGTGATGGCCTCCAACTCCTCGTAGTCCACATCGATGTGCGACAGGGCGTCATGGGCGATGTAGGGATCGGTGGCGATCACCACCGCCACCTCCTGACCCTGGAACCGGACCTTGTCGGTGGCCAGCACCGCCTGGGTGTCGCCCGAGAGGGTCGGCATCCAGGCCAGGCCGTGGGCTGCCAGAGCCTCACCGGTGATCACGGCCAGCACCCCTTCGATCTCCATCGCCGCAGACGAGTCGATCGAGTTGATCCTGGCGTGGGCCACCGGGGAACGGAGAATGGCCATGTGAAGCATCCCCGGAAGGTTCAGGTCATCCAGATAGTTGCCGGCGCCCCGGATGAACCGGTCGTCCTCCTTGCGGCGGACTGAGTGCCCGATACCGCCGACCTCGGGGCTGGTGCGTGGTTCGTGAACCGTGGTCATTTCAGCTCCCCTCTCCGCCCGCGGCCTGGATGGCAGTCACGATGTTCATGTAGCCGGTACAGCGGCAGATGTTGCCCGATATGGCCCAGCGGACCTCCTCGTCGGTCGGATCCGGATTCCCTTCGAGCAGGGCGCTGCCCACCAGCATCATCCCCGGTGTGCAGAAGCCGCACTGCAGGCCGTGGTGCTCCTTGAAGGCTGCCTGGACCGGATGTAGTTCGCCACCCTCGGCCAGACCCTCCACGGTCTTCACCTCGCTGCCGTCAGCCTGGACCGCCAGCACCGTACAGGACTTGACCGGCCGGCCGTCCAGGAGGACGGTGCAAGCACCGCAGGAGGAGGTGTCGCAGCCGATATGGGTCCCGGTGAGGCCCGCGTCCGAGCGGATGAAGTCGACCAGCAGGCGCCTGGGCTCTACGTCCCGGGTCTCGCCGGCACCGTTTATGTTGACGGTGATCTGCATCAGCCCTCCCCTCTCGCCAGGGCCAGCGCTTGGGCGAACCCGCGCCTGGTGTACTCCGCTACCACGGCCCTCTTGTACTCGGCCGGACCCCGAACGTTGTCATCGGGATCGCAGGCGCTGGCCGCTATGGCCGCCGCCTCGGCGAACAGTTCCGGTCCGGGGGTCTGTCCGGCCATCATCTCCTCCGCCTCCGTGACCTTCAGATTGTGGCCGTAAACGGCGGTCAGGCCGAGGCCCGCCTCCGCAACGTTCCCCGAACCGTCGAGCACGAGGTGGGTGGCCACTCCGACGGTGGCGTAATCGCCGACCTTGCGCTCCAACTTGAGGTACGCGCCCCCGGCCGGCCCCTGGTACGCCGGGATCCGCACTTCCGTGACCATCTCCCCGGGATCGAGCGAGTTGGTGAAGAAGTCGACCACGAAGTCCGTGATGGGGATAACCCGCTCGCCCGACGATGAGCGGGCCACCACCGAGGCGCCTACCGCCAGCATCACCGAGTTCCAGTCTCCCTCGGGGTCGCAGTGGGCCACCGAGCCGCAAAGGGTTCCCCGGTTCCGCACCAGCGGATCGGACACCCACGGCGCCGCGGAGGCCACGGTGTGGTTGTGACGGCTCACGGCCTCCGACGAGGCCACATCGGCGTGACGGGCCAGAGCCCCCACCGCCAGGTGGCCGTTTGACTCGCTTATGTGTGCCAGCTCGTCGACGCGGTTGATGTCCACGAGGTGGCCCGGCGCCGCCAACCGGAGCTTCATCATGGGGATGAGGCTCTGGCCTCCGGCGAGAACCCGGCCCTCGTCACCCAACTCAGCCAGGGTGGCCAGGGCCTCCTCGAGACTGCCGGGCGCCGAGTAGTCGAACGCGGATGGATACACCGAACCTCACCTCCTGCGGTCGTTGGCCCCACACTATCGGGCCGAGCGCTCATCCCGCCGGTAATCGCCGGTTTCTTTCCGCGGAAGCGAAACCGCAGGCACGGCCAACGGTCCCCCCGAAGACGGACTCAGAGGCCGAGGGCGGACAGCTCGTCCGCGTAGCCGGCCATCTCGTCCGTTGCCCGGTGGGAGGGCCAGTCCAGCACCGACGACAGCGTCGAGGCCATCCGCTCCGCATGCGACCGGCCATGATCGGGGCTGCCCCAGGCGAGCCGGGTCCGGCGCAACGCGAAGTCACCGATCGACGCCGCCGATTCATGGAGAGCGGTGTAGGCGACCTCTGCCAACGAGACCCGAGCCGGGGTCATCAGGCTTCGCCAAGCCGGGCGCTGTTCCAGGATGCGAAGCACCGCGCCGGCCTCGGTGCCGTAGCGCCCGATCAGATCGTCGGCGTAGTCCTCCGGGACCTGGATGCGTGCCAGGCCGGTCCGGAGCCGCTCCCGGAGGCCGGCATCCACACCCGCGCCGACGAGCAACTCGCCGGCGGTACGGGATCGCTGGTCGATGCGCAGGCGGGCGCAGGCACGATCAACCGCCTCCGCTCCGATCACGCGGGCCGAGCTCAGCTTGCCCCCGACCACGGCGAATACACCGGGCGCCCGCTCGACGATCCGGTGCTCCCGGGAGGCGGCCGAGACGTGCCCGCGGTCCCCTGCCAGGGTGCGGAGGCCGGCGAAGGCCGCCAATGGAGAAGCGGAGTGGTCCAGGTAGCGGACCAGATGCCGCTCCAGGTACTCGATGTCGTCCTCGTCGGGGCGGACCCGGTCCGGATCGGCCTCGTACGGGGTGTCCGTGGTCCCGAGCAGTGCCAGTCCTCGCCACGGGACCACGAACAGGAGGCGCCCGTCATCGGTCTCGGGGAGTACCAGGGCCTTCTTCTCGACGCCGAGGTCGCCAGCCCTGTAGACCAGGTGAACCCCCTTGGACAGGCGTCGGGACACGTCCGGAGATCGCCCGTCGAGCGGAGGAGGATCGAACGCCCACGTGGCCGAGATAACGGTCCTGGCCCGGATCAGGACCGGTCGGCCATCGCCGTCCGGGCCGTTGTCCGCCAACCCGACCCTGAGCTCGTCGCCGGCCAGGTCGATCGAGCGGGCAGCCATCCGGGAGATCGCCACGGCCCCGTGAAGCGCCACTGCCGTCTTGAGGAACGCAACGGTCAGCCGGGAGTCATCGGTCAGGGCATCCCGGTAGGAGAATCCTTCCATCAGTGACTCGGAGCGCAGCTTGGGGAAGGACCTCTCCAGGTCCGCCTTCCGCAGCCTTCGATGCCTGTCGGGTCCCCGCCTCCCGCCCAGACGGTCGTACAGCGACAGCCCCGCTCTGAGGCTGAGGGAAGCCAGAGGTCCCGCCGTCAGCCAGCGTGGGAGATCCAGGACCCTCCGGCCGCTGAAGAGAGGTATGACGAAATCCAGGTCAGAGTAGAGAAAGTCGGCCGTCCGGCGCCATACATCCTGCTCGCGCAGGCCCTGGCGGATAAGCCCCAACCGCATGTGGGGTAGGTACCGGATACCCCCGTGCAACAACTTGGTGGACCTGCTCGAGGTTGCGCCGGCGAAGTCGTCCTTCTCGACCAATGCCACCGACAGGCCCCGGCTCGCCGCATCCCTGGCCACCGCGGCGCCGATCACTCCCCCGCCGATCACCACCATGTCGAACAGCCGGGCCTCCATCAAGGCTCGGAGGGAGTCGGCGCGCGTCCAGGTCCCGGGTAGGGCCTGGCCGGACCTGGCGGGGCTAGGGGACTGCGGGAGAGAGGGGTTCCGCACCATCCGAGCGTACTTCCGTCCGGGACATAGCTCGTACCGAGCCGGAGGCCGGGTCCGGTACGACCCCCCGGAGACCACCATGGAGCCGGGCCCCCTGGGCGCATGCCTAGGCTCCGGGCGATGGTCGATTACCGCGTCCCCGAGCAGAGCATGACCTCCGACCTGCCGGTCCCGACCCGAGCGCTGGCCATCGGCGCACATCCCGACGATGCCGAGTTCGGGGCCGGCGGTACCCTGGCCAAGTGGGCTGCCGCCGGGACGCAGGCGACCATCCTGGTGCTGACCGACGGCTCCAAAGGATCGTGGGACCCTTCACTCAGGCCGTCCGACCTGGTCCGAATGAGGATGAACGAGCAGACCCGCGCCGCGGAGGCCCTTGGCGTGGACAGCACCCTCAACCTCTCCCACGTCGACGGTGAGCTGGATTACACCATGGAGCTGCGCGCCGAGGTGTGCCTGTGGATCCGCCGTTTGCGCCCCGACGTGGTTCTGGCGCACGATCCGTGGCGCCGCTACATGCTGCATCCCGACCACCGGGCGACCGGCTGGGCGGCCATCGACGGGGTCGTGGCTGCCCGGGACCACCTCTTCTTCCCCGAGCAGCTGACCGATGGCCTGACCTACCACCGTCCCTCGGCCCTGCTGCTTTGGGCCGCGGACGAGGCAGATCACTTCGAGGACGTGACCGGCTTCGTCGACCACAAGGTGGCCGCCCTGTTGTCACATTCCAGCCAGGCCACCACCACGATGGACGGCGCCGGGGACTCGCTGGAGGCGACCGAGGCGTTCCGCCTCGAGATCGACGACCGCGCCCGGACGGTCGGTAACGAGGCCGGCCTCGCCCGAGCCGAGGCGTTCAAGCGGATCACACCCTGATGGGACTGGCCGGCGACCGGCTCGGTGACCTCCGGGCCATCAATCCCCGAGCCACGGGCCGCCTGCTCGGCGCCGTGGATGCGGCATTGGAGGCGGTGGAGCCGCGCCGGCTGGTGCGCTCCGCGCTCGCTCCCGCCGAGGGTGGGGTTCTCGCCGACGGCCGTTTCATCGCCGCGCGGCGGGTGGCGGTGCTGGCCTTTGGCAAGGCGGCCACGGGAATGAGCCGCGGCGCGGCGGACACCCTGGGACCGCTGGTGTCACGCGGCCTGGTGGTGACCGACCAGACCGAGACGGCGCCCGACTGGGCGGAGGTGGTGGTGGGGGGCCATCCGGTTCCGGATGAAGGGAGCGTCAAGGCGGCCGAGCGCGCCATCGACCTATCCCGGGGCGTGGGGCCCGACGAGCTCCTGCTGGCTCTCGTGTCCGGGGGCGGATCGGCCCTGCTGGAAGCGCCGGCCGAGGGCCTCAGCCTCGATGACATCCAGGACCTGACCGCCCAGCTGATCCGCTCCGGCGCCCCCATCGAGACGATCAACCAGGTCCGCCAGGCGGTATCGCTGGTCAAGGCCGGGCGGTTGGCGGCGCACTGTCGCAGCCCGGTGGTCACGCTGGTGGTCTCCGACGTGGGCGACGACCCGGCGGTGGTGGCCCCCCCCCCCCCCCGCGCCCCCCCCCCGGGCCCCGCCCCCCCCGCCGCCCGCAGACGCCCGGGCTAGCACCGGGGGGGGGCGGCCGCG
>VXRE01000090.1 GCA_009838635.1 Acidimicrobiia bacterium
CGATGCACCGACACCCGACGAAGGCGCCGCCCTCGACGCTGACCGCCCTCGCCCCGGGGGGTTCTAGCACGCCGCCGAAGCCCACCCCTCCGGCCTGGTGCACCCGGCGACCGATCTGGGCGCCGCTGCCGACGGTCGCCCACGTGTCCACCATGGTTCCGGTGCCGACGTAGGCGCCGATGTTGACGAAGCTGGGCATCATCACCACTCCCGGCTCGAGATGGCTCCCGTAGCGGGCGATGCCTCCGGCCACCACCCGGTTGCCACGGCCCTCGTAGTCGTGCTTCAGGGGTATCTTGTCGTAGAACTCGAGCGGACCGGCGCGCAGGGTCTCCATCTCGGGAATCCGGAAGTAGAGGTTGATGGCCTGCTGGATCCAGGCGTGGACGATCCAGTCGCCGTTCACCTTCTCCGCCAGCCGGATCTCGCCCCTGTCCAGCAACTCCACGGTCTCCTCGACCGCCGACACCTCGTGGTCCTCCATCGCGCCCGGGTGCTCAGCGGCCGCGGTGATGACCCTCTCGAGATCCGTGGTTGTCATGGTCATCGACACTCCTTCCGGTGAGTTCTGGCAGCGGATCGGTCACTCGGGTGGCAGCTTATCTAGCCGCACCACCGGAACACGATCCCCGATGCGGACTACCGGCTAATCGCGCGGTTCGTCCGGTGGGTCCTGTGAACGGTCCGGCCTCGAGTCCGCGGGGATCGACCGACCGGATCGGCGACCGCGTATCCACCGCCTGATCCACCAGTAAACGGCGCCGATCACAACCACGACGGGGATGAAGGGGAGCAACAGGCCGACGGTGGCCACGATGTAAGCGAGGGCTCGGACCAGACCCCGGTAGCCGGTGATGACCGAGTCGATGAAGGAAGGCGGTCCCTCCTCCTCGGCTACCACAACGAAAGTGATCGCATCATTGGTCACCGTGTCCAACGGGACGCCATCGTCGGGAACCGGCGTGCCGGAGACCTGGAACCCCACCTCGACGCCGCCCCTGGTGGCCACCCGGCCGGCGATCCGCCCCTCGCTGATGGCAACGCGCAGCACGGCGCTGAGCAGCTCCCCGGGCTCGATCCTGTCGAAGGATCCCGACACCAACTGGAACGGCCGGGGGTCGGTGCGGCTGTCCTGCGGACGTAGGCGGAGGGCCTCGGACGTCACCTCCACGTCGGTGAGGGCGACCTCTCCGGTGTTCTCGACCTGGACGCAGAAATAGGCGTCGCTATCGGGGGAGGTTACGAGCACCTCTTCGCCCAGGCAGGGATCCTCGTCGGAGTCGGATACCCATGCGTCCACCTCGATGCCGGTCTCCGGAACCGGTTCATGGAGCTGGAGTATGGCCATCTCGATGGTGGCCAGGCTGACCGCATCAGTGAGGGTTCGCAGGCGCCCGCGCAGGGTCTCCAGATCGGTCTCCCTCTGGACGAGCTCCCGCTCGATCAGGGCCACGTTCTCGAGGTCAGGAGCCTCCCCCAAGAGGTCCCGGAGACGCAGGACGCTCGCCTCGGCCGTCGCGATGCGGCTCCTGAAGTCGACGATCCGCTCGGTCACGTCGTCGGCCGTGATCCGCTTGTCGACCAACTCTCCCACGCTGGACAGCCGGTCCAGAACGGGCATGAAGTCCGCAGGCATGACCTTGAAGGTCAGGTGCGACTCGGGCTCAGGGCTACTGCTGACCTGCTGCCCGAAGACGAATCCCCCCAGTCCCTGCACGATGCTGACAGCTTCACGGGCGGCCGCCTCGACATCCGGGGCCCGCACCGAGACGGTTCCCCGGTAGATGACGTCACGCCCGAGATCGGCTGGTGTCGCCGTCGGCAATCCGGCCGATACGTCGAGGGAAGACTCCCCGTCTACCGCCTCCTCCATCTCGGCTGAGGCGTCCTGGGTCAGAGACACCACCACGGTTGTGGTGACGATGGCTTCGTCGGAAACGGTGGCGCGGGCCACCGTGGCCGCCGCCATCTCGGACTCCTCGTTGGAATCGTCCCCGCCACACGCACCCGCCAGAAGCAGGACCAGGACGATCGGGCCGTAGAGGAGCCGGAACCACACCCCACCGCCACTAGCGCCATCCCGACGGTGACGCTCCCTACCAACTGCCATGGCAAGCACTCTATCCGTCACCTAACGCCATGCGCGGAAACAGGATGGCGCCGGAGTCCTACCGGCCGCATATGATCCAGCCCTGACAATCCGGGCCGATCCCGACTGCAGTCCGCCACCCCACCGGAGCGGGGCACGATTCCCGTCCCCTAAGGAAGCAAGAGACATGCGCATTACCGCACCCGTCCTCGTGAAGGCGCGCCAACCCATGCAAATGCTCGAGTTGGACCTCGACGATCCCCGACACGGTGAAGTCCGGGTCAAGATGACCGCCAGCGGGGTGTGCCACAGCTGCCTGCTCACCGCCGATGGCACCCATTCCGGCGCACCGACCCCGATCGTGCTCGGTGACGAGGGCTCCGGTATCGTCGACGCGGTGGGCCCGGGATGTCGCACGCTGTCGCCGGGGGACCACGTGGTCATCTCCTGGGCGCCCAGCTGCCTGAATTGCCGACCGTGCCATCTGGGTTATCCCGCCCTCTGCCTCAACGAGCCGCCGTTCGGCCGGATGTCCGATGGGACCACCCGCTTCAAATACCGGGGCACGGATGTCTACCACTACGGTCCGGCCACCTACGGCCCCTACATCGTGGTTCCCGAGGAAGGGGCCGTGAGCATCCGGAAGGACTTCCCGCTCGACCTGGCTGCACTGATCGGATGCTCGGTCACCACCGGCTTCGGGGCGGTGGTAAATACAGCCCGCGTCACGGAGGGCCAGGGCGTGGCGATTCTGGGATGCGGGGGCATCGGCCTCAACGCTGTCCAGGCTGCCGCCCTCGCCGGCGCCGACCCGATCATCGGTGTCGACGTCATCGACTCCAAGCTGGACTTCGCGCGAGAGTTCGGCGCCACCCACACCGTCAACTCCACCAAGGAGGACCTGGTCGGCCGGGTCATGGCGCTGACCGGTCACGGAGTCGATGCGTGCATCGTCGCGGTCGGAAGCACCGAGGCCATGGAACAGGGCCTCCGCATCCTGGCTCCGCAGGGAGTCGAGGTGGTGATCGGCCTGACCGGCGTTGACGAGACCTTCGCAGTGAACCCCATGCATCTCATCGCGGGAGAGCGCCGGGTCCTCGGCTCCAACTACGGCAGCAGCAACCCCGCCGTGGAGTTCCCGAGGATGGTCGAGCTGGCCATGGCGGGCAGGCTGAGGATCGGAGATCTGATCACCCGGCGATACGACCCCGACCAGGCCGACGAAGCCTTCCGATCCCTCGCAGCCGGTGAACAGGCCCGCGGCCTGATCGTCTTCTAGCGTCCCGGTCGGCTCCCCGCGCGCCGAGTCTGCAAAGAA